>JANYKY010000437.1 GCA_025357975.1 Gemmatimonadaceae bacterium | reverse complement strand
GGGACGGGCGGCTGGGTTGCCGTGCAGGCGTACAAGTGGCAACAGCGAATTGGTCGATGGGTGGTGGTCATCGCGGTATGCGATGCCGGCATGGGTTTCAGGAAATCGCTCGAGATGTCGCAAGGTCCCCGATCGAGCGACAGGTGGGACGACGGGCTTGCCCTCGAGGAAACGGTGCTCAGCGGAGTCAGCCGTTTCCGCGATCCGGGCCGCGGTCAGGGCCTCGCCGGCGTGAAGAAATTCATCGGACAATGGAATGGAAAGTTGAGCATACGAAGCGGTACCGCACGAATCGCAATCATCCCGGAGTGGGATGAAGACGAGGCGTTGAAGAAGGACCTCGCATTATTCCCCGGAGCACAGGTGCAGCTGACAATTCCTGAAAGAGTGCAGGATTCGTGATCAGCCACATCGATGTGAGCACAGTGCTCAAGCGAAGTGTGTGCGACCTGTATTCCAATCTGGTGACTCGCCCCACCGGCGCCGCCGTACGCATCGGTATCGAGCATCATCTCGACGAGATCGGCGACAAGTCGCTCGCGGTACTCGATTTTTCGCACGTTGGCCTGCTCGATTTTTCATGCGCCGACGAGATTGTCGCGAAGCTTTTGATGCAATACGTGAGTGTCGATATTCCGCGGCGAGAGGTGTACTTCATCTTCTATGGAATGAGCGAGTCCCATCTCGATGCGATCGAGTCGGTCCTCGAACGTCACGATCTAGCACTGGTGACGCAGCTTGCCGACGGCGCGCCCCACCTGATGGGACACATCGATGGAGAGCAGCGAAAAGCGTGGGAGTGCATCTGCGAAATGGGAAGCGCCCTGCCGGCCACTCTGGCCGACGTCAGTGGCATTTCGCGCGAAGCGGCCGAGCGAATTCTTGAAACACTGTGGCGGCGCCGGCTCATCATTCGTCAGGAGAGTGGCTACTTTCCCGTGCGAGGCGCCACTGCCGGGCGATCCCCGGGTGGCCTCCTCGCAGACGACGGTGCTCCGTCCGGAGGATCAGGGGTAGAAGTGTCATGAAGCGTCTCCAGGCAACCGATGTTCGCTTGAAACTCGGCAGCAACTATCGCCCACAGCTCAATGTCATTGAATACGTCTCGACAAAAAAAGGTGACGCGGAGCGCGGACCACTCGTTCGCATGCGCGGGTCCGAAGCGAGAATTCGCTTGATAGAGGACGGCACCCTTGTCTGGGTCAGCGGCCCGCGACGCCAGGAGCTGGCCGAGCTAAGGATCGATGAATCGATTCCCGAGGGACACGTTTTTCTCCGTGATATCGCAGGAGTGACGGTCACTGAGTACGTGACCGTCAGCAGGCCCGACACGGATTCGCCGCTGAGCGGCAGGCACTTCGGTTGATGGCTTCCTCGAAGAAACAAAAAACGCCCGCCTTATCGACGATTGCCGTTCATGGTGGCTCCCCGCGGCCGGAAGCTGGCGAACCGGTTGCACAGCCGCTGGTGCAATCCGTGAATTACGTGCAGCACCCGAACACGGCAGAGGGCCTTCGGTACACGCGCTACGGAAATACCCCGAACGAGGAAGTTGTACAGAAGCGGATTGCGATGCTCGAAGGCGCTGAGGCAGCTCTCGTGCTGTCGAGTGGCATGGGCGCGACCGCCTGCGCCTTGCTCGCGCTTCTCCGCCCCGGCGATCATCTCCTGTCGAGCTCGTGGATCTATGGTGGCACGCGCAAGCTCTTCAATGAGGAGTTCGTGCAGATGGGAATCGAGGTCAGCTACGCGAATCCCGACGAGCGGCGCGTGTGGCGGAACACCATCAGGCAGAACACCCGGGTCATCTTCGTGGAGTCGCCGGTAAATCCGACGACTCGTGTGATTGACCTCGCGCAGCTTGCGATTCTCGCGAAGACACAGGGTGTCGCACTGGTCGTGGACTCAACCCTGGCGAGCCCGATCAATTCGCGCCCGATCAGTCACGGCGCCGACGTTGTGATCCATTCGGCAACGAAGTATCTGAACGGCCACCACGATGTTCTGGCCGGAGTTGTCGCCGGAACTGCATCGTATATCGAGGAAGTTCGGCGGAAGATGATAGTGTGGGGCCAGGCGCCTGATCCGTTTGCATGCTGGATGCTCGAACGAGGCCTCAAGACTCTCGATGTCCGCGTTTCGCGCATCAATGAGAATGCAATGAAGATTGCGGAGTGGTGCGAGAAACGTCCCGAGATTGGAAAGGTTCATTACCCCGGGCTCGCGAGCCATCCGGATCACTCGCTGGCGAAGAAACTCATGGACGGATTCGGGGGTCTAATGTCCATCGAGCTGTCCGGAGGCGCGGCGGCCGCAGATCGATTCATCGCGCGCCTTAAGCTCATCACACATGCGTCGAGCCTTGGCGGCGTGGATACATTGATCGTCGAGCCTCGGTACAGCTCACACGCAGGAATGACAAGTGAGGAGCGGGCCGCGATCGGAATCCCCGACGGCTTTATTCGCCTCAGCATCGGCATCGAAGGTGCCGAGGACATTATTGCCGATATCGCGCAAGCGCTTCAGTAGGAAAGCATGATCCGACTTCAGGACGTCGCCAAGGAATACTCACGCACGCGCGTTGCATTGAGCCACGTGACTCTTCAGGTCAAGCGCGGCGAGTTCGTTTTTCTCATTGGCCCGAGTGGATCAGGCAAGACCACGATCCTCAAGCTTCTGTATATGGAAGAAAAGCCATCACACGGCGAAGTGTGGGTGAGTGGCGTGCAGTCCAACTCGGCCAAGCGAAAAGAGATTTCTCAGCTCCGGCGAAAGCTCGGAATTGTGTTTCAGGATTTTCGTCTTCTCGAGGACAGGACCGCGGAACAGAACGTTGCGTTCGCGCTCGAGGTTACCGGTGCTGCCAAGGCCTCGATTGGCCCCCGTGTCACGCGTGTGTTGACTCAGGTCGGTCTTGCATCGAAAGGGTCACAGCTTCCGCGGCAGCTTTCCGGGGGCGAGCAGCAACGCGTTGCGATCGCGCGAGCGCTCGTGAACGATCCGTATTTCATTCTTGCCGATGAGCCGACCGGTAACCTGGACGAACGCGCGACGCGCGGAATTCTCCAGCTGCTTCGGGATATCAACGCAACCGGCACGTCGGTCATCATGGCGACGCATGATCTCGAGATCGTACGCAAGGCAGACGAAGCGAGAACAGTGGAGCTCAATCATGGGCGCGTTGTATTCGACTCTGCAGAGGCTCCGGCGCCGGAGACACGCTATACGCCGTTGCTCGGACAGCCGGCGATCGGTGGGCCGAATGAAGGAAACTGGCCGGCGCTTCCGAAGGAGCCAAAGAGCTGATGCTGGCCGTACGTGAGGCTTTCAATGCAAGCCGACGCGCGCCGCTGCTCAGCGCGCTCGGCATCATCACGATCGCGTTCTCGCTTTTTGCGTTCGGATTATTCGGACTTGTTGCGGTGAATATCCGGCAGGCGCTCCGAGGGGTCGAAGAACGTGTCGAGATTCGCGCGTTCGTGTCGGAAGGCACGTCAGCAGACGCGATTGCCGCGTCGATGAAAGACATCAGCGCGTTTCCAGAGGTTGCAAGGGTCGACTACGTGTCTCAGGAAGCGGCGCTCGAGCGTGCGAAGAAGGACATGAGCGAATTCAGTGATGTCTTCGAGGATGCGATGCTGCCAGCGTCGCTCGACATTCATCTTCGTGCGGGCCTGCGGGATCCAGGGACCGTCAAAGCTGTCGCCGACCGCGTAAAATCGTACGAGTTCGTGGACGATATCCGGTACGGCGAAGAATGGGTTTCGAAGCTCTATCATTTGCGGACGATCGCTACCGGGACCGGCCTGGGGCTTGGATTGGCATTCGCCGCAGTGTCGATAATCATCATCGGCGCGACCATTCGTGTGTCGGTATTAGCTCGTGAAAAAGAGATCGCGATCATGAGGCTGGTAGGCGCAACAGATGGATTTGTTCGCGCTCCATTCCTTATCGACGGTTTCACGAAAGGCATCCTCGGCGGGCTGCTCGCACTGCTCCTTACGTGGATTGCGTATCGCCTGATCGACACTCGCTTCATCAGTCTCGTCTTTTTCGATTCTCGACTCATCTTCCTCGGGATTGCCTGCGGTGCGCTGATTGGCGTTCTCGGAAGCGCCAGCTCCGTTTGGAGTCACCTCCGCCGCATTTGATGCGCGCCGTTCTCGTGGCCGCGCTGGCGCTGACACTCGCGACGCCGCTCCGCGCTCAGCAGGACGGAGGTGAGGCAAGGCTGCGCGCCCAGCAGGAAGAGCTCTCACGCATTCGCCGCGAACGTGAGGATCTTCAGAAGCGCATGAAGGGCCTGCAGACCAAGGTCCACGACATCAGCGAGGAAGTGACGAACATCGACAGGCAGCACGACGCGACAGTTCGCGTCGTGAAGTCGCTCGATCAACAGCTGACGACGCTCAACGGCGAAGTCGAGCATACCACGGCGAATCTCGTACGCGCGCAGGACGAGGTGCAGGTCAAGCGTGCGGTTCTTCAAAAGCGCCTCGTGGAGATTTACAAGCGGGGGCCGCTCTTCACGTTTGAAGTAATGCTCTCCGCCAAGACGTTCGGCGACCTCGTAGCGAGGTACAAGTATCTCCACCTTCTCGCACAGCGTGACCGGATGGATGTTCGGCGCGTTGACCAGCTTCGCGCGATGATAATCGGCCAGCGGCGCCAGCTTGTGTCGCTGCAAAATGGCGTCGAGCAGAATCGCGTCGACAAAGCCGATGAAGCACAGCGATTGACTGCGCTCGAGCAGACACGACAGGAAAGTCTCGCGCGAGCGCAGCAGGACGCGAAGAAAACAAAGGATCGCCTGGCTCAGCTCGCGAAGAGCGAAGCACGCCTCAACAATGTCATTGAAGGGTTCGAGTCGGCGCGAAGAAGAGCTGCCAGCCGGTCGAACGCTTCGGCATCGGCTCCAAGTTCTATTCATACCAGCGACTACGGCAAGCTCGACTGGCCAGTGCAGGGCTCGATCATCTACCGGTTTGGGCGCGTCGTCAATTCGAACAACACGACCACTCGCTGGAATGGCATTGGAATCGCGGCCAGCGCGGGTACGGAAGTGAAATCAGTCTCGGCAGGCGAAGTCGTTCTTGCCGATGTGATGGGCACGTACGGTAATACGGTGATCCTTCAGCACGGGGGCGGAGATTACTCAGTGTATGGGTCGCTGAACCGTATTTCCGTCACGAAGGGATCCCGCGTCACGAAGGGTCAGGTAATCGGTACAACAGGCGCTACTGACCCGTCTCTTCCCGCGCATCTGCACTTCGAGATCAGGCATGGCGGCCCGGCTGTCGATCCGCTGGAATGGTTGCGTGGCGGGCACTAAGACTCCGGCACAAGCTCGCCGTAGAAAGAAATCAACAAGCCTCGCTGCGCCGCCGCTCCCGGCACCGCTTGGCGCGCACATCTCGATTGCGGGCGGAACACGGAACGCACCCGGCAGGGCAGCGACGATCGGCGCGACCGCTATGCAGATATTCACGAAGATGGCTAATCGATGGGCGGAGCGGGCATGTGAGGACGACGAGTGCAAGTCGTTTCACGCCGAGCTGGCCTGCACCGAGCTGCGCGAGATGTGCGCACATGACAGCTATTTGATCAACCTCGCTTCCCCCGACGCTGCCCTCCGCGCCCGGTCTGCCGAATCGTTCATATCCGAGCTCAGGCGTTGCGAAGCCCTCGGGCTCGACTATCTCGTGTCGCATCCTGGCAACTACATGGACGACCGCGCGAGTGGGCTGGCGAGAAACGCTGAGTCGATTGGCCTCGCTCTTGATCAGGTCAGCGGAAAGGTCATGGTACTGATGGAAACTACCGCAGGGAGCGGGACTGTCCTTGGCGCCTCGTTCGAGGAAATGGCGCAGCTCATCGCGCTGATTCCGGCAAAACAACGAAAGCGCGTTGGGGTATGCATCGACACAGCCCACATTTTCGCGGCGGGTTACGACATCGTTAACGATTATGAAGGCGTTATGTCCCGGTTTGGAGATGTTATAGGCTTAAAACGTTTGCGTATGATGCACCTCAATGACTCGAAGGTCCCGCTGGGATCCCGGCGTGATCGTCACGAGTTGATCGGCGAGGGCGCGATCGGCGAGGGCGCGTTTCGACGGATCATGAACGATCCGCGGCTGTCGCGCGTAGCCAAGGTGATCGAGACTCCGAAGCATGTTCCCGATGTCACGGATAGAACGATGCTGGACCGGCTCAGAAGTTACGTAGAATGCTGATACCGGCCGTGGATCGGATGGCAGCACTCTTCAGACTCGACTAGACTTACCTTCAACATGACGCTCATGAACGGCATTCACAGCCCTGCGCGCAGGCGATGGAGACCAGCTTTGCTGCTGGTTTTTGTGGCGCAGCTGGTGCTTGCCCTCACGCCGCTGCTCGAGGGCAGAGACGGCCCCGATGCCCGGGCTCACGTCGAAGAAGCCGGAATCGCAATCCACCACGCGCACGATGACGCGTTCTGCTCCGCGTGCACGGCAAGGCATCTTCTCGCATCGTCGGAGGTTGTCCGCGCTGAGCCTGTTGGCACCGCGAGTTTGTCTCGAAGCATCCTGATCGAGAAGTCGGAAAGTTTCCGCGCCGCCACGGCGTCGATCAGCAGGTCCCGAGCACCTCCAGCAGAGCTCTAGAATAACCCGCGGCGAGTCCTCCCGCGCTTTTCGCTCGCTGACTGCCGCGCCGTTTTCTGGATGCGGCGCCAAATAACACAAAAATTCAAATGGATAAACCATGAGGAGAACATCTCTCCTTTGTATTGCCGTGAGCTGCCTGGTCACGGCTGCTCAGCCGTCTGCCGCGGAAGCTCAAATGACCGTTCCGCGGGCGGATTCGCTGCGATTGACTCGACAAGAGGCTGTAGCTCTCGCGCTCGCAAACAATCCCCAGCTCGCGGTTGCGCGTGAGCAGACAAATGAGTTTCGGGCCGCCAGAGTGACCGCGAGGTCGATTCCCGACCCAGCGGTTACAGCCTCACTCGATAATCAGAGCAATTTTTTCCGATCAGGAGCAGGGGGAGCAAAGAACGTCGGGGTTGGGCTGACCCTTCCCTTCCCAAACAAGCTCCGGCTGCAGGGTGCAGTTGCAACCGGAGACGTAGGCGCCGCACAGGCGAACTATCTCGCCCTCAGGCAACAGCTCGCAGCAACGACTTCCCAAGCCTACGATTCCCTGCTCGTCGCGATCAGGCATCTCTCGGACACGAAGGAAAGCCTCAAGCTGTCGAGCGATTTTCTCAGTCGTACCCAGGCCCGTTTTGACGCCGGAATGGTGCCTCGCCTCGACGTAATCAAGGCGAAGGTAGACGTTGCCCAGGCGACAAACAATCTCATCTCGGGTCAGCGGGATATCAGCAATGCACAGGCTGCGCTCGACAGGTTCATTGGCCGGCCGCTGGGCCAGCCTGTAGTCGCGACCGACTCACTCATTATTCCGCCGGACATACCGACGCTCGAACAACTCGAGCCGATCGCGCTGAGCTCGCGGCAAGAGCTCGCGGGCATCGCCGCCCAGCGGCGGGCCGCGGGTGCAGCAACAGCATTGTCGAAAGAATTCTGGCTGCCTGACTTGAATCTCGGAGTCAGTCGCGACCTCACGCCAGGTGCGCCGGCAAGTGCGTTCTCCACCGGAATTGCGTTCCCGTTACCCCTTCTCTTCTGGCAGCACACCCGCGGTGCAATAGCACAGGCGCAGGCAAGGGAGCGAGAACTGGCGGCCTCCGAGCGCGACGTTCGCGCAGCGGTCGGCGAGGATGTGAGAACTGCTTATGCGACAGCAACTGCGGCTCTGCGGCAGGCCCGCTACATCGCTGAAGAGCTGCTTCCGGCTGCCCGCCAGGCGTTCAATGCGGCGTCAGCGAGTTACGCGATTGGCGGGTCATCCGCTTTTGAAGTCATCGAGGCACGGCGAACTCTGCTCGATGCCGAAAAGCAGTACACTGATGCGCTTTCCGCCGCCAACACTTCGCGCGCAGATCTCGAGCGCGCAATCGGCGCGTCTCTGACAAACATCCCACTGGCTCTTCCCAATGCGAAATAAGTCCGCTGCACTTCTGGTCTTTGTAGCAGTCACCGGGGGATGCTCGAAGAAAACCGCAGACAGCGCCATCGCCGCGGATTCGGCTGCCGCAAGCCCGACAAAAGGGGCGTTCTCGGTCACGCCTGAGCAACAATCCCGCATTCATCTGGTCACCGCAACGCGGTCATCCTTTCAGCCGAGTATCGAGGTCACTGGAACCGTCGCATTCAATGGCGATCGATCCACGCAGGTACTCTCCCCTGTCTCCGGCCCTGTCTCTCGACTGTTCGCGCAGGTGGGCGCACCGGTGGGTCGCGGTACTCCGTTAGCCTCGGTTGCATCTCCTGATTTCGCCGCCGCGATCGCGGCGTACAGAAAAGCGCAGTCTTCGTACAGAAACCTTCAGCGCATAGCGGATCAGGACGTTCAGCTCTTCAAGACTGATGCGATCGCCAAACGTGAGGTTGACGCAGCGCAGGTCGAAGCATCCGGGGCCGCTGCGGACAGGGACGCCGTACTCGAGCAACTGCGCTCCCTCGGTGTCAATCCTTCAGCTGTAGCCGATGGATCCACCAACGCAATCTCGGCGGTAATCCGCGCGCCGATTGAAGGTGTGGTCGTAGAGCGCAACATCAATCCGGGCCAGCTTCTGCAGGCCGGGACGACTCCCGCCTTCACGATTGCCGATCTCTCCACGATGTGGGTGCTCGCCAATGTTTTCGAGACCGACCTGCCAAGCATTCGCAAGGGGCAGCTCGCAACAGTCACCTCGAATGCGATGCCAACGCCGTTATCGGGCAGAGTCGATTACGTAGCGGCGCTTGTCGACCCGGCGAGTCGCGCAACCTCGGTGCGAATCACCGTCCCCAATCACAACCAGCTTCTCAAGAAAGACATGTATGTCAAGGTGTCGATCAATTCTGACGTGACCCGCAGCGGAATTC
>JANYKY010000429.1 GCA_025357975.1 Gemmatimonadaceae bacterium | reverse complement strand
CGCGCAACAGCTCACTCGTCATCGTTGCTATCGGCCAGGGAAATGTCAGGGTTTAACTTGCCCGCAGCTGCTTTGCGGATTCCTGATAGAGGGCCGGCAATTTCCAGGAGTTGCCGAGGATTTTCTGGAAGCAGCGCTTCGGAACGATGTCGACGCCTTCTGCTTCGAGTTTCCCGTAGCGGGCGAGCTTCTCAGGATAGCGGGATATCGAGACCGTCTGGTAATCGAGCGAAAGGAAAAAACGGTCGCTCAAGCTCATTGCGAACAGCTCGGCGATGTCGCGAGCGCGAGCCAGACGCTCGACGCCGAGAACGACCTCCGTTCCCAGCCCTTTTCCGTGCTCCGTTTTCGCAACGGCAACGGATGATACCTCGGCGAGGGACGGCGAAAATTCCTCCAGCGCAGCGCAAGCAACCACTTTCGAGCTCGCCACGGCAACGACGTAATTTTCGATGTTCATCGTGATCTGCTCGAGCGTACGTGGCAGCATGAGCCCCTCGGACACGTAGCAAGCCAGGAGCTCCCAAATCTGCTCGGCATCCATGCGCGTAGCTGGACGAACCTCGGGATTGACCGAGGTCGCCGGGGCGGAGAAGGAAAGCGACATTACCGAGTGATTATGCACAAAGAATGTATAAATACTCACGCATGGCGGCGCAATACCTGCCCCGGAAGTTATTTTGGGATTCTCGTTCAGTTGTAAGCATCTGTTCAAAAACCCGTCGCCTGAACGGCGCGAGAGGCATTTTTCCCGAATGAATTTCAGACTCTTGATTGCCGCCCAGATATTCACGATGGCGGCCACCGCTTCGGTGTCGGGCCAGACGCCCACCTCGAAAAACCCGGCGTGGCCGGAGCGTGCAGTGCGCCGGGATATTCCCCTCGGGCCGCTCATCCGAAAGGCCTACGCCCGCGGCACCCGCGACTCGAGCGGAACACCCGGGCGGAATTACTTCCAGCAGAAAGTCGACTACAGGATCGACGCGAATCTTGACCCGGCCACCAACCAGATCCACGGGTCCGAGACAATCACCCTGCACAATACGACGCCCGACACGCTGAGCTCGATCGTTATCCGGCTCTACCAGAACTACTTCACGCCGACGGTCGAGCGCACTGATTACGTCACCGACATCACGGACGGGATCACCATCGAGAGGCTCGCGATCAATGGCACGCCGATCGTCCTGAGCGATCCGAAGTCGTACCGGCTAAACCAGCGAATCGCCACCGTTAAGCCAGCGAGCGCCGTGACTCCGGGCGGAGTTGCAACGATCGAAGTTGCGTGGCATTTCACCGTGCCCAACGTCGACACGACTGCGCGCGGCGAACGCATGGGCCGATTCGGCAGCTATCTGTATCAGGTCGCGCAGTGGTATCCGCAAATAGCGATGTACGACGACATGCGCGGATGGGACACCGATCAGTACCTCGGCTACGCCGAATTCAACAATCAATTCGGCAGCTTCGACGTTCGACTCACTGCGCCAGCCGGTTGGTTGGTGGGCGCTACGGGCGATCTGCAGAATCCTTCTGAAGTGTACTCGCAGCGGACGCGTGACCGCCTTGCGCTGGCGATGAAGTCAGACAATACCGTGCACGTCGTCAGCGCCAGCGAGCGTGGATTATCGGCAACTGCGCCGCGAGCGACACTCACCTGGCATTACACCGCGCCCCTCGTCACGGATTTCGCATTCGCCGTCTCACGCGATTACGTGTATGACGCGACGCGATCGAACATTCCTGGTAAAGGGTACATTCCGATCAACGTCTTGTACCTGCCTCAGCACGCGGCTTACCTGACCAACAATACAGCGCAATTTGGCGCGCGGGCGTTGGAGGAGCACTCGCGATTCGTCTTTCCGTTTGAGTTCTCGCAGGCGACGATCGCTGACGGGCCGGAGACTGGAATGGAGTATCCGATGATCATCTTCAGCGGATCAAACCTCGGCGTCACCGTTCATGAGCTCGGTCATCAGTGGTTTCCGATGATGGTGGCGTCGAACGAAACGCGATACGGTTTCATGGACGAAGGGTTCAACACGTTTATCGACGCGCCTGCCATTGCCAACATCACCGGAACGCCGGCCGATTATCAGAATAGTGCTGCAGGTTATCGCCGGATCGCAGGCTCAGAGCTCGAGGCGCCGATGATGTGGCCGACGGATTATGCTGGTCCAAACAACGGAGTTGCGACATACAGCAAAGCTCCGATCGCGCTTCGCGCCCTCGGCGCAATCGTCGGAGATTCCGCTGTTCGAAAAGCGATGTCGAGCTATGCCGTCGAATGGAAGTTCAAGCATCCCTCCCCATGGGATTTCTACATGTCGATGAACCATTCACTCGGCAAGGATCTCGGCTGGTTCTGGAACGATTGGTTTTTTACCACCGACACATTCGATCAATCGATCGAGTCAGTGACCACGCGTAGCGGGAATGGCCTTATCACGGTCGACGACCGAGGCCAGATGGCGATGCCGATAATTGCGAAAGTCGATTTCGCCGACGGGACGAGCGAAACGGTTACATCGCCGGCCGAAGTATGGTTTGCGGGATCGCGCCACGCGTCCGTTAGTGTGCCGCTGCGTGGTCGGACGATCAGGACCGTAACGCTCGATCCTGAGAATCGATTTCAGGATCTCGATCGAACCAACAACGTGTGGCCGGCGAAATAGCCGGCCACAGCGAAGCATCAAACCGGAGCTTTCTTTCCGGTCACTCGCTTCCAGCCAATCGCTGCTCCGCGACGGGCGGCAACTTGAGATAGCCCGACCGCGAGCGCTGTAGCCGCGGTCCAGAGAAGCGCTTCGTTCCAGCTCGTCTTCGGGGAATCTGGTTTGTTGGGCGGGTCGCGGTGCGCTGCTGCTCGCCAGGCTGTCTCGAGCGAACGCTCGACAAGATTGCTTGCCAG
>JANYKY010000418.1 GCA_025357975.1 Gemmatimonadaceae bacterium | reverse complement strand
CAGCGAGACAGTCGTTGAGCAATTTCCGCCAGTCGCTGAAAGCTGAAACCGCGGCACGATCATGTATGCCGGAGGAAAAGCACGCCACGCTTTGGAGACTGACCCCTCCGCCCCAAAGGCAAAACCGCCCATCAACAGCGGCCCGGCAGCGACGCCGTTGTCCTCGTTTGTCAGCGTTCCACTCAGAAGAGACTGCCATGCCCGGTCGATCGACGCGAATCTTTCCGGACCAGAGGCGGTAAGCGTTGCAACCGCCCCGATTCCTGCCAGCGTGTGATCATCGGAAGGCCGATCCCAGTACATCATCCCTGCAGCAACCTCGCCGGCTAGTCCATTGAAGCTGGAATCGCGTGCGACTGTCTCGAGAACTCTCAGCGGGTCGAAAGCCGGCGCCCGTTCAGAAAAACTGACGAGCACCGGCCTATTCTCAGCAATTGCGCGAGCGCGAGCTGATGCAACAAGTGCGTGTGGAAGCATCTACTACAATGATATCACCTCTGAGCGCTTGCCTGCTTACGAAGCCGTTCCTCCTGTTCTCTCAATTCAGGGGTGAACTCAGCACCGAAATCCTCAGCCTCGAATACCTGCCGGATCTCTATCTCGGACGGTCCTGGCATGGGGTTCGGGCATCGCTTCACCCACTCGATGGCCTCCTCTTTTGACTTTACCTCGAACAGCCAGAATCCGGCAACGAGCTCCTTGGTTTCCGCGAAAGGGCCATCGACCACCGTTCGCTGGGTCCCGGAAAACTTCACGCGTGCACCTTTCGAGCTTGGATGCAAGCCCTCGCCTGCGAGGAGGACGCCAGCCTTGACCAGCTGCTCGTTATAGTTGCCCATCTCGGTCAGAAGTTGCTCGCTTGGCATAGTGCCGGCTTCGGAATCCTTCGTTGCCTTGACCATCACCATGAATCGCATTGCTTTGTCCTGGAAGTTCGGGTTCGGACCGGGCCATACTCGGCCGGAAGTCAGTCGGTTGTACATGGGCGTCGAATGAGATCTCCTGAAATCGACACGGGTCTCAGGTTTTTTCGTCGACAGGCACTCGGGAGCCGGCGGACGGCGCGTGAAACACCGTTAGGAGGAAGCTGCCTCCGCCTGCCGATGTGGCTGAGTGCTCCACTCCCCCGGCAAACACGAGCACATCGCCAGTCTTGAGCGGATATTCCCGGTCGAGCGCCTTGAACAGCAACTCGCCGTCCAGCACATGAATTGTCACCGGGCCGGTCGTGCTGTGGGCCGGAAGATTTCCACCAGGCCCGATGGCCATGAGTGTGAGCCGCAGCGGACCCTCTTTAACGAGCGTTCGCGAAGTACGGCCATGTTTCGCCAGAAGATCCTTGTCGATCATCCGGTCGTCCTGCGTCAGGTGACTGACGAGAACGTCGCCGTCTAACGTTCTATGCATTGATGACATGTCAGAGTCTCTCAGTGTGAGTGTCGATCATCGCCGGCCGTACACCAGAATATGGCTCTTATCGGCCGCCCCCGGCCAAACAGCAGACACATAAGGCGGTTTGTGTAGCCAATTTACGCTGGAAGAAAAAACGCGTCGTTGGCGGGCTATGGGCCGAACGAAGCTGCGGGATCTGCGTTTTCGTCATCCCCGATGGAAGGGACTGCCCGGCAATCGACACTGCGTTTAAGGTCAGTGTCTAACCGCCCAGCCCGATCGCGCCGAATTTGACTTACTGCCCAATCCGCATGCTCCGCCACCATTTCGTCCGAACAGCGAGCCGTCATTTCCAGCGCGGCGGCGTCCTTGATCGTGCCGGTGTTTCCGAGAACAATCGCTGCATTCCGCTTCAGGCCGCGGAGCTTCGCGCGTTTCATCGGGGAGCCCTTGAAAGCAACACGGAAAGCGATGTCATCCATACGGAGAATGTCCCGCGAAATCGCCACCGCGTCATTCGAACCGAGAGCGTCGCGCGTGCGAAATTCCGGAATCGACGCAGGTGCCGAGAATCGCTGGTTCCATGGGCACACGTCCTGGCAGATGTCGCAGCCATAAATCAGCGCGCCGACGGATTCCCGAAGCTCTTCAGGAATCGGGCCTTGCGATTCGATCGTCAGATACGAAATGCAGCGCGTCGCATCCAGCACCCGTGCAGAAACAAATGCGCCCGTTGGACACGCATCGAGGCATCTCGTGCAAGTTCCACAACGGTCCGCCTCGAAGGGCGCGTCCGACTCAAGATCGAGATCGACTAGCAACGACCCAATAAAAAAGAACGATCCAATCTTCGGATTGAGCAAATTGGTGTTCTTCCCAAACCAGCCGAGTCCTGCGCGCCGCGCGAGGTCGCGCTCCAGGATCGGGCCAGTATCGACGTACGACTTGCCAGCGATTGGGCGCCCGACTGATTCCTCGATCCAATTGTGCAGCGAGTCGAGCTTTCGCCACATCACCTCGTGATAGTCATCCCCCCTCGCGTAACGCGCGACAGGTCCAGACGGACTGGTTCCACCGTAGTTGAGCCCCACGACAACGGCGCTTATTGCACCGGCAAACGGTAGCCGGCCGTCGCGTCGCTTCTCGGCCCCGCGTGCGAGATAATGCATCTCACCCGCAAACCCCTTCGAGATCCATTCATCGAAGAATGGTGCTGATTCAACAGGGCCGAGCGTTGTGATTCCAGCGAGATCGAAACCGAGTCCGTAGGCTTGCGCCTTGATCAGCTCACCGAGGGACGCAATAGTAGCAGAGGATGAACCAACGGGAGCAGCGATCACTGGTCTTTTGCTGCCCATTCGGCGTAGCGTTCGACGTCTCGCGCTGTCGGAATCGCTGCGTGGTCACCGTATGCTGTATACATACGCCAACGAAGGTACGTACGATCGGGAAGCGGCAGGAACGGAAACCGCGTATACCATACTCGACTGCGGAAACGCCACGCGACCCTGATGAGTGAGATCGCCAACCTCGGACGAAACACCGCCCGGCGAACCAGCGTCAATGAAAGTCGTGACCATGACATCGCTCAGGTAATATAGAAGACATGCCGGACGACCCTCGCTCCGTGGTGGTCGGATTGATCTCCGATACGCACGGCCTCTTACGCCCCTCCGTTCATGAAGCGCTCGCGGGCGTTGACCTCATTCTGCATGCAGGTGATGTTGGCGGCGACGACATTCTTGATGAGCTCGGCATAATTGCGCCAGTATACGCTGTTTATGGCAACACGGACGACACCACAGATCCTCGCCTCGAACAGGAGTTAGTCATGGAGCTTGGCGGAGTGTCAATACACGTAAGTCATGGCCATGAGATAGGTAGTCCGACTCCGGAGCGCCTTGTGGCGAAATATTCTCAGGATGTCATCGTGTACGGACACACCCATAAGCAGTTGATGACTCAACTCGGAAAACAGCTCGTAATCAACCCAGGTGCGGCAGGCCAGCGACGGTTCAAGCTGGCACCGGCAGTGGCGCGGCTGACAATCGAAAATGGATTGGCCCGTGTCGAGACTGTTTCGCTTGATTGAGCTTCCTGATGGTGTCATCGATGTCTGGGAAACTCACCCTGTCCCGGATGACAACGTGCAACAGCTCTTCGATCTGCTGTCTGGTTTCGAGCAGATGAGAGCGAAGCGATTCGTCGATGCACGTGGATACCGGCAGTATGTGATTTCCCGTGCGAGGATGAGACAAGTTCTCGCGGGCTACAGCGGTGTAACAGCTCAAGAAATTCGATTTACCATCGTCGGCGACGGCAAGCCAGCCCTCTCAGACCGCCAACAAAATCTTTTCTTCAACAACACGCACTCGGGCGAGCTGGGATTGATAGCAGTAACCCGCGGGCGGGAAGTTGGAATCGACATGGAGCGATTGCGCGATATCGCGAAGGCCCGCCGTGTGTCGGCGCGCTTCTTCACACCCGCGGAGAATGAGTCTCTACTCGCGCTCGACGGTGACGAGATGATCCGGGCATTTCTCGAAATATGGACGCGAAGGGAAGCGGGTACAAAAGCCCGTGGGGCCAGTGTATGGCGAGGACTTGGAAGCTGGAAAGGATCGCGAATGGCGCGGCGACCTGGAATTCAAGCCGACGAATCCACCGAATTCACAACGCGAATGCTCGACCTTGGTCCCGATTACGTGGGTGCCGTTGTTGGGGCCGGCAATGACTGGAAGATTGAAATGCGCGGAGCAGTCAGCTGAGCCTCCAATTACACCCCGGCGAGCGCCTGCGAAAGGTCATCGATCAGGTCGTCGCAATCTTCCAATCCGATTGACAGTCGCAATAACCCGGGTGGGGTCCGGGAGCCGGGCCCCTCGACGGAAGCGCGGTGCTCGATCAGACTTTCTGTTCCGCCGAGGCTGGTGGCCTGAATGAAAAGCTGAACTCGGTTGGCGACGGCTATCGCTACGGGCGCTCCGCCCTTTATCTGCACCGAAACAACTCCTCCAAATCGACTCATCTGCTTCGCAGCAACGGTGTGGCCGGGATCAGAATGGAGTCCCGGATAGTGCACACGCTCGACCTTTTCGTGAGTCGCGAAGAACTGCGCAAGTTTCTCCGCGTTGTCGCAGTGTGTTCTCATCCGGCACGCGAGTGACCTGATACCCCGCATCACAAGCCAGCAATCGAAAGCGGACGGGACCGCTCCACCGACTGTCTGTATGGCCCGAAGGCGCGACAGTGGCTCGACGTTCCTTTGTGCACAACTCACGAGGATGGCGCCACCAGTCACGTCGCTATGGCCGCCCATGTATTTCGTCGTCGAGTGAATGATGAAATCGCATCCGAGCTCGAAGGGACGTTGCAGCAACGGAGTGGCCCACGTGTTGTCGCATGCCACGTACGCTCCGATCTCGCGCGCGAGTTCCACAACGCCGGCGATGTCCGTCACGTCCAGCGTCGGATTCGAAGGAGTTTCGAGCCAGAACAATCTTGTATTCGGACGGCGCGCCTGTCGCACAGCGTCGAGATCCGTCATGTCCACGAAACTGCTCTCGAGGCCCCATGGGCCGAGAAGCTCTGTCAACCACTTCGCGGTGCCGTAGTAGGCGCTTGCTGGAGCGAGCACATGGTCGCCTGGTCGCATGGATTGAAAAATTGCGCCTGCGGCCGCAAGTCCCGATGCGAAGGCCATACAATTATCGGCAGGAACGCCCTCGAGAGCCGCAATGCATGCCTCGAGCGAGCGCCGCGTCGGATTGTCGCTGCGCGCATAGACAAACTGAGCGGGAAGTGAACCGTCATCCCGTCTTGCAAAGGTCGTCGACGTGTGAATTGGCGGCGACACTGCCCCAGTAGCCGCGTCGGGCTCGGCTCCCGCGTGCACAACAACCGTATTGATCCGGGTTTTCGTCGCTTCGTTCATTCTGCCATCCGCGAGGTTGTCGAAGTCACGCCGCGCTAACGTTTTGCGCGAGACTGCCGAGCAGTTGTTCAGTGTCTACCACCGCCGCAAACTCACCGTTGAGGCTTGCAAGTGCGATGTCGTGCATCTGCTCCGCCGAGTAGCGTGTGCCGTTGGGGCCGGTGCGCTCGAACGTCGCCGTCGCGTCTGATATTACCAACGTCTCGAATCCAGGGTTCGCTGCCATTCGTGCGGTAGTGGAGACGCGGTGATCGGTCGTGATGCCGACAATTACAACGCTTGTCGCGCCCGAGGAACGCAACCGCGCTTCGAGATCGGTTCCGATGAAGGCGCTTTCTCCGCATCCGGATTATTTCGCTCTCCCCACTGAGGATTGTCGAATGCCTGCTGCACGTCTATGACGAGAAGCGTGGAGTTTGTCGTTAGCTGCTTCATGAATTGCAAAAACGCCGTTTTCATCTGCCCAGTACGGCCGTTGCCGTGTCGTGCACCGGAGTGGAGGTATTGGTCAACCGTCCAAATTGCGACACCGCGCCGCTCAACACATCGAGCTCGTTTGGGCCGCCTCGCTCTACGTCCACGGCAAAACTCGGTTTCACTTCCGCTGGCATCGCGGCAATTCGAGCAAGCGTATCACTCTCCTGACTGAGCGGGATCGCGACGTTCATCGCGCGCGCCACAGCGGCTATCTCTCCGACGGCCCGCTCGAGCAGCAACTGGCCCAATGCAGAGCGTCGAATATGACCCAGATTGCTGCGTGCCATGCCGCAGGCTGCAGATATTGCGCAGAGCATGTTGAACTTCTGCCACAACTCGAGAACGATGTACTGACTCGTTAGCGACTCTACTCCCGTCGTCTCGATCGCGGCCGCTATCGATTTCGCACGGCTCGAAACCGTTCCGTCCATCTCGCCGACGACAAAACGCTCTTTGCGGCTGAGGTGTTCGATGACGCCTGGTCCGACTTTGTGCGCGTTCATCACTGTCGCGCCGCCAAGGATTTGTTTTTCGCTGACGCCGAGCGCCTGGAGGTTTTCGGCGACGGTAACGCCGTTGAGGAGCGGGACTATGGTAGTGCCTCCGGCGGCGAGAGAGCTGAGAACGGGGCCTACTTCAGCCAGCGAATAGCTTTTCACCGCAACCATCGCCCACTCGGCTCCGTCAAGATCAGCCGCAATATCCGTTGCGGTGACGGGCACCGTGAAACTCGAGTCGCTATTCCTGACGGTGAGTCCGTTGTGGCGAATTGCCTGCAGATGTTCTCCGCGAGCGTAGAGAACGACATCGTGTCCCGCGCGCGCGAGAAGCGCGCTGTAGTATCCACCCACCCCGCCCGCGCCAACAATTGCTATCCTCACAGATTTCTCCAGCGACGTTTCAGATCCGTAATCTGAACTGAATGAGCAGGCAGGATATCACGATCTTGCTGTTGATCGTCGCACAGGATGCGGGGCACTCTCCGAAGTCCGCGCAGGTACCCGGTGAATGGCGCCATGCCATTGCTGTCCCTGCATGCTCGAGGCAACAGCCTTCGAGCGCGACGGCACAATCGAAAAAACGAGTGTTGAGGATTTGCAAATGTCGCGTTCGCTATATGAATGAAGTGCCATCCAATCCGGGTGGAACTGGACGCGAGAGTGCCGCAAGCGCGCTCGGCATAACATCGACCGTACGCCGGGGTTTGATGTGCAGCGCCTTATTGGTTAGCAGCGGGACAAGCATGTGATCTTTGTGCAGCCCACCGTGAGACGAATAATGCGAGATCGGCTCATACTTCGCGCGAAAATCCCACTGCCTTGCGGCCGACAGGATTATCTCGCCCGACCGGGGCGAATCGGAAATTCTCGATATCTGCACCAGCGAGTCCGGATAATCAGTCGCGATTGTGAGATCGTATGACTCATCGAGCGTCAGCTCATGCCGCGCGCCTGTGCCTAGCGGATCGCCACTCACAGGACAGTAAGTGATGCGGTCAGCCGTCCACTGCATCGTCGCGTATCCACGTCCACGTCCATGTACCTGACATTGTCCTGGCGCCACGGGAAGAATCATGAGATCCACCGATTCGCGCGCCAGCAACCCATCTCGCAATGCCTGCCACCGTGGTGAGAGATCCGCGAGCCACGGCCGCTCTCGTCGCGCAATTTCGAGATAGATGTGAGCCATTGCATTTCCGCTCACCATCACCGCCGCTTCTGCACGCGGCGTATACACAAAAGGATGAGCGATCGACCTAAAGCCCATGCGCCTGACAAATCCCGCGAGATCGTCGTGCTGCGAAACCGGTGAATGCCCGTGATCGCTGACCACCCAAAGGTGAGTCTTTTCCCACGTACCCCGCGATTCAGCATCGCCGCGAATTTCTGCCACCGCCTTATCGACGATAGCAAGCGCACGGTCCACGTATGCGCCGGAATGGCCTTCAGAGTGTGACGTTTTGTCGGTTCCCGTCAGTGCGACAAAGGCGAACTCCGGATTTTTTTCTCGAATCTGCTCGGCAACTCTGCCCGCTACGTACGTGTCGATCGCGAGCCAGCCACCCACTTTTCCGCTGAAATGAGTTTTCGCCGTGCGAAGCACAAATGGCAGGCCGTACCCAATGCGGTTCCTGGAGCTGAGGCCGCGATTGATCATGTTGAGCGCTGCTACGCTGGACCCCACCAGCTCGAAGATTGTTGGAGCGGCCGGATCTATATCCGTATCGATGCGGCGCATCTCGACCCCGACGTAACTGCGAGAGTGGCCCGGAAGCCGCGATGTCTTCCTCTCACGGTCATACCAACGCAGTCCTGGCAGACCGACGGGTCCAGGGAATCGCCCCATGAGAAATGGGACGTACGCGGGCCCGGTGACAGACGGAAATACGGAGGTAATCGTGTACAGACCACCCTCATCACGCATGCGCCGAAGCGACGGGACAATACCTCGCTCCATCGCGCCCCTTAGAATATCGGGACGCGCTCCATCAGCAACGACGACTATTACGGGCAATGGCTCATTTTGCTAGTCTCATGTCATGAAGAAAAAGAAAACTACCGATAGAAGTTCGACTGCGGCCAAGCCCGGGCGATCACGGGCAAAGCACGCTCGCACTCCGACCGGGAAAAAGGCCGATCCAGAGCTGAGAGCATCCGCCGAGAAAGGCGCCCGCGAAGGAACGCGTGAGCGGATGGAGGAAGGCCACATCATGGCTGGCCGGACCCCTCCATCGCAGATGCCACAACGACGCGCAAGTGATAAACCACGGCAGGTCGACGACGCAATCCGCAGTGACTCCCTTGTCACCGAAGATGAAAAACTATTGCAGCAGCCGGCGCCTGGAATCGACTTCACACGTACCGATCCCTGGCGCGTCCTTCGAATCACCGGCGAAATCATCGAAGGATTCGACACGCTTGCCAACGTGCAAAAAGGCGTGACGATTTTAAACGCCAGTTACGCCGAACGCGCCGTTTTGCATATGCAGTTAAAGGCGAACGATGCGGATGAATTTGAACGCTTGGCGTTTGATTTGTTGCGTGGTGACGTTCTGAAACTGAAGCATGAAACCGTTTAATCAAATAAATTATTTATGTT
>JANYKY010000398.1 GCA_025357975.1 Gemmatimonadaceae bacterium | reverse complement strand
CGATCGCCGCGCGCCGCTTTGCAACGTCACAGCTTGCGGACGTCGAGAGCGATTTGGCCGCCGCTATCGCGGGTGCTGTTTTTCGAGTGCCGCTGCCGGCGGCCCCCCGAACCCCCGGGTATGCGATTAATCCGGAATCCTATCGCCTGACACTGGACGGTTTCCACCAGCTACTTACGCTCTACAATCGTCAGGACTCGGCCAAGCAACTTTTCCTTCTAGCGACAACAATCGACCCGCGAAACGCGCGTGCGTGGTCCGGTCTTAGCTCGGCCTGGGCAGGTCAGGCATTCGACGGAAAGGTTCCGTGGGATGTCGGCTATGATCGTTCGTCAGCAGCCGCGGCACGTGCTCTCGCGCTCGACAGTCTCGAAGGATCAGCGTGGGCGAACCTCGCGTTTCTGAGAGCTGTACGGTATCAGAGTCTGCGCATCGGTTCCGAGCTTATGGCGAAAGCCGTCGCCGCAGAGCCAGGCAACCCTGAAATCTTCATGGTGAAAAGTGCGATGCTGCGTCAGGCGCGTAAATGGGACGAAGCGCTCGACGCAATTCGCGTCGCGCGGTCGCTCGACCCACTTTCTGCGAGGTATGCTGACCGGGAAGCGTTCACTGAGCTTTGTGCGGACCGAAATGACCTCGCGTTGAGCGTATACGAAGCACAACTTCGCGAAAACCCAACCGACAAGCGTGCGCTCCAGGGGCGCATCCGATCACTCGCGAGGCTCGGAAGGTATGACGACGCTAGTGCCATGTGGCGTCAGGTCGTGCAAGTCGCTGGTGACACGATAATGATTGGGGCGCTCAGGGATGCGCGGGGTCTGAAAGGCTTCTGGAAGGTCAAACACCTGGAAGGAAAAAAATTGCTGGAAGCCTCCGCCAATCACCCGAGCTATTCAGCAGGCGCCCGGATTCAGGCGCGGTTCGCGAGCGGCGACATCGACGGAGCATTTGCGGCGTTGGAGGGTGACCCCGAAGCGCGGATCGATCACAACCTGCTTTGTGGCCCCGGCTACGACGAGGTACGCGAGACTCCGCGTTTCAGGGCGATCGTAGCTCGAAACGGCCCAATGCCGGAACGATGATCAGAAGCTGTAGCGAGCTCCGATCTGCACGCGCCATCGGGACAACTCCTCGACAAGATCGTTTCGAGTCGGCATGAGCGGCGCTCCGTCGAGCGTCGGAACCGCGTAGACCGGCCGGTTTGATGCGGCGTCCCAGCCGGCGACCGTGAGTAGCCCGAACTTTTCTTCTGCCGGGCTGCTCTCGCGAACTATGCCCCAGTTGCGCGAAAGAAGGTTCGGAAGATTGAAGATATCGGCGGACACTTCAAACGGCTTCGCGCCCGCAATCGAGAAGTTTTTCGCCAGCCGGATGTCCAGACTCGTCACGCCCGAATTGCGGCATGAGTTCCGCTTCATCAGACTGCCTCGCTGAGTTCGGAGACATGGCTCGCTTTCAATGAAAGCGTCGAGTACCGGGTAGGCTGATGGGTTGGTGAGCGTTATGTCGCCAGGCCTGCGCGGAATGTAGACGAGATCGTTTTGCGTCGTTCCGTCCGCATTTGCGTCTCCGGTGGCGGTGTACGCGTAAGGAGTGCCCGACCTGGCTCGAAAGATCGCTGAAATTGTCAGTCCGAACCGAGCAGGAACGCTCGCCACCGCCACAAAGTTGTTCGGGATGTCATGCGCGGAGATCCCAAGACGGCGGGTTGCAATGCTTCCGTCAATCGGTGTTTTCTGAAAGAGGAGACCCGCCGTGTTCTGGGCCAGCGTCATCACATCCCTCGTGCGCGACCAGTTGTAGCCGAACTCGGCAGACGCTCTGGACGTCCAGTGCTTCGTAACCGCCAGCGCAATCGAGGTCGACCGCTCACTCGATCGATTGTGAAAAAAGAAAACGGGTCCGTACTTCGCGTCGAGGCGACTCGGGCGAGATGAACCCGAGCTAGTTATCTCACCGTACATGCTTCTTCCTTCGCTCGTGGTGCGCGTTTCAGCGAGGTTGACATCATCGACGAGCATGTGATCCCTCGTGCTTGTCGATACGAAGTCGATGGATGATGTAAGACTACCGCCGAAATCGTGGTCGAATCCCAGCGCGTATTTGAAGGCATGCTGAAAACGGAACCGGGGATCGACATAGTTGATTGTCGGAAC
>JANYKY010000394.1 GCA_025357975.1 Gemmatimonadaceae bacterium | reverse complement strand
TGAGGCAGGAGGGCGCGTCACTGTTACGTGCAACGTCGACGCGGCCTCGGGACGCATTGTCGTCAGCGATACAGGGCGAGGCATTCCGGCGGATCAGGTTAACCGGATTTTTGATCCTTTTGTGCAGGTCGACCGCCACCTCACCCCAGCTGGCCAGCAGGGCGTGGGCCTCGGCCTCGCAATCAGTCGTGATCTCGCGAGGGGAATGGGCGGGGACCTTTCGGTGGAGAGCGAAGCGGGGGCCGGAAGCAGTTTTAGCCTGACGCTGCGTCGCGCTCCGGAATGAAGCGTCTCGCTAGCGATGGCTGCTTCCGCGGCCTGATTCCTTCCGCGCAAGGCGCGCCACCGAATATTACAAAATCACCTGAGGCCGAAGCATGCAAAAAGGGGCAGCGGACGAGAGTGAGCAGGCATCGGAGCTTATCTCAGGCAAAATCGTCGAACTCGGAGACTGGCGCGGAGAAACACTCGCGAGGATGCGCAAGCTCATCAAGCAGGCGGACCCGGATGTTATCGAAGAGTGGAAGTGGATGGGCACTCCTGTCTGGTCGCACGATGGTATCATCTGCACCGGCGAATCCTACAAACAAGTGGTGAAGCTCACGTTTGCGAAAGGCGCGTCCCTGGAGGATCCGGCCGGTCTCTTCAACTCGAGTATGGACGGGAAGGTCCGTCGCGCGATCGATATCGCTGAGGGAGAAGCGGTTGACGAGTCAGCCTTCAAGGCGCTTGTACGCGAGGCGATCTCCCTGAATGGCGCTGGGAAAACAACGTCGGCAAAGAAGAAAGCGAAGTGAGTCAAACAAGCAGTCATCCAGGTCGATCGCAGACCTGAGCAACTCCCCGCAGTAACGGCAATGCATCGACGACCTGATCACGACTCATCCCAAGCAAGGCATGCTGCTCGATCAGCGCGTCGAAGTCCACCGGGTAAAGATTCCGCCGCGCTGGGTTCGCGAGTCCCGCAATGTTGCGCAGCGCAATTGATTCTCTGACCCACTCGACGAACCCTTGACGCTCTTCGCACGAACCTGCCTCACTCCGACGAAGCGTAATCTGCCTTAGCCGTTCGAGGCTCTGCCGCGGCAAGGGACCGAGCACCTGATCGTCCGCTCCTAGAAATCCCTTCCACGCTACCGATTCATCAGGCGTAAGCCGCTGACTGACCTCAGCGAACGACACAGTCGCGAAATACAGCATCGCCTGCGCAGCAAAGAGATCGAAGTGTGCCATTGCCTCGTACGCACCGGCTACGACGAGATCGATCTGATCCGCTTCGGCACCGAGCGCTGCGTCGTAACGCTGGAGCGCTTCGGCGCCAGGCACGCGTCCATTATTAGATGCTGCCTCAAACGCCAGGCCGAGACGCTCCACCGCACGCAAACTCCACGCAATGCCCGTGGAGAAAAGCGGATCGACGAACGCATATGTATGCGGCATCAGCGCCCACCGCTCCCCTGCCGCCCGCGTGAGCCGATGCTGAATTCCGGAATGAAACGCGATCGGCCTCAATGGTTCTGCGTCGCTGAATATCGCCGCTATTGTCGGATATCGATCGAGCAGTTCCTGCCAGATGTCATCAGGAGAACCAGCTCGGACGCTCTTCAATGATCCAGCACCGCGAGGCGTGAGCAAAAATCCCGCGCTCGTCACGCCATTGTCAAACCGCAGCGAATACATCCAGCCTTCGTCGATTAAATGGTGCACAGCCGCCCAGTCGTCGGCATATGGACCCGTGGGCATCCCCGGCACCGCATCGTTCATGAGTCGCACGCCGTTGAAGTGACTGAACACTATCGCCGATCGCGTCTCTGTCTGGGCAAGCCCCGAAGGAATCGAGAGCTGTCGCGCCAAAAATCCGCCAGGTCCTGACGCATCGATCACGAAACTGGCGCGCAGTTTGAAAGCGGCGTCGTCCCGGCTACCGCTCAACCGCACTCCGTCAGATCCAAATTCCGCGCTCTCTACCTCGACGTGATCGCGATAATCAACTCCCGCAGTCACCGCCTCGCCATTGAATTCGCGGATACGGGTCCCATCCTGCAACGACTCGTCGACCGCGCACATCTCGAC
>JANYKY010000389.1 GCA_025357975.1 Gemmatimonadaceae bacterium | reverse complement strand
GGTCTGCTTGCAGTCACCGCGCCCGGCGTCGATCGACTGTTCGATCTCGGTGGTCCACCTCGTCGCGGGCCGCATCTTCTTCAGGCCGGTGAGCAATTCCAGAAGAGCGGAGATGGCGCCGCCTGATTTTCGCGGATGATGAGCTAGTCCCACCATCCATGCATGTACCATTCGCCGCTCGTTGCTTCTCGATATATCCACACCAGCGTCCCTTGCTCGGTAACGCAACGGTAGTACTCACGCGCGAATGATTTTTCCCACTGTTCGCCCGAGACGCGATCGGGGCCGGCAGCAGATTCGAGCACAATCCACGATTCATTGTCGCGGTATTGCACTGGCAGGTCGTGATCACGCCGGCGCGATGTCTTCACAGTGATGCGGCGAGGATCTGGGAAAAGCTGAAGAGTGAGCTGAGGATCGTGGCGCGTCTCCTTCACCATGTGTGCACGTGCCGCGTGTGACGGCTCCTGCACCTGCCAGGTTGTGCGACGCTCGAGAAGAGGATGTCGGGAGTTGGAGGGAAGGACGATGACTGCTCCCTGATCATCGAGCAGCTGCGCAACCGTCTCTTCAGTTGCGCGGGCAGTACCGAAGCCGCGATCGAAAATGTCACCCTGTCGCTCGATTTCACCTGTTACAGCCTCGACACGCAGCTCGATGCCGGTGACTGAATCGGGCAGCTCGATGCGGTCGAGATGGGTGCGAATTAGACGCATCCACGCCTTGCGACTGGAAGTCGATCGCGACGGACGCACCGGATGCTCATAGCTGCTGCGATTGGCCAGCGAGAAAACGAGAGTCATCTCGCGGGCGCAATGTCCATCCGATTCGAGCGACGTCGAGATGTTGTCGACGAGAGAATTGATGACGAAGACGAGACGCTCAGGATCCGACAACGTGTAATCGACCCAATCGAGCGAGGCCTGCGGAAGCGATCTTGGCATTGCCGCAAAAATCAGCCGATTATCGTCTGCGCGGGAAAGCCGCCACAGATGCACGCCTTCAGCGCCAAACCTGACTTCTACCGATTGCTGGGCTAGACATGCGAGGTCCCCGCACACCTCGATACCAGTGCCTTCGAACAAGTTTTGGAGCGGAGGGGAAGGAAAAAGCGCTCCGATTGGCTGGACGCTAAGGAATCTCCTCTCGTCTCCAATTTTAATCTTGAGAGGAGCCGCTTCATTGGGGAGATGAGCGGCGATCTCTGCTGAAACAGGAATACCGCTAACACCTACTTGGGCTTTACTGATGCGTTTCTGTCGTAATACTGTTGCCAATTTATCGCAGATGTCATCAATCTGGAGACTTTTTCCATCCACCCACATCTCACATTTTCCCTGATCGATTGCCACTCTCGGCGCGACTTTCAGCACCGCCAAAGCGAATTGCTCCAGTGGGCGACCAGCCAGATCAGGAGTCCAGATGCAGATAAAAGTCATTGAAAATAGGTGGTGCAAACCATGTACCGAATAAATACCGAACGCAATAGCCAGCTTCGCATCTATTTGACTCTGTGCAGGTCGTCGCCCCGTTACTATTTTGTGGCAGTGACAGACATACAGCCGCCCTCTAACACCGAGACTCTTCCTCCCCTCGCGACTCTCGATGGCGGAATCGGCCTGGCGCTGACGCAAGCGCTCGACGCCATGAACGACGTCTACGTTGTATACGATTCGAGCTGGCGCTTTATCTACCAGAACGCCGCGAACAAAGCTGCCATGCGAACGGCCGGTCTCGATCCAGACGCCGCGATCGGCAAAGTAGTGTGGGAATACATGCCGTTTTTGATTGGCACCGCGGGTCACAGGGAATGTGTCCGCGCCATGCACGAGGGCATCGAGACATCCTGGGAGGAGACGTATCCGCCTGGCATTCGCCTCCGCGGGCGCGCATTCCCGACATCAGATGGAGGAGTAGTGGTCGTTGCGCAGAATGTCAGCGAAGAGTTCAACTCTGAAATACGCCGGCGCGAAGCGGCAGACAGAACGGCGACATTCCTCAAGACGACGGCTGCGCTCGCCGGCACGATCACTCTCGATAATCTCGCACAGGTAATTCTTTCGGATGGGCGGGCCGCGTTGAACGCACGCGCCGGCATTGTCGGCATGCTTCGCGACGGCGACCGGGAGATCGAGATAATCGCCAGCGCCGGGTATGCAGATAGCCTCGTCGACCCGTTCAGGACGTTTCCGGCCACTGCGCACCTGCCGCTGGCTGACGCGATTCGCACCGGCCAGCCGCTGATACTCAGAGATGCCGTCGAGCGCGGCGA
>JANYKY010000373.1 GCA_025357975.1 Gemmatimonadaceae bacterium | reverse complement strand
TCCACCTCATCGTCTTCGACGAGCAGAATATTCAGCACTCGGTCCGACATTTCTTCACACCCCCACGATTACGCTTTTGGGCCAGAGGAATTTGAAGCGAGCACCCTCTCCAACCTGAGACTCGACCCAAACCCGTCCTCCCTTTGCATCGACAATCTTCTGAACCACCGAGAGGCCGATGCCCGTTCCTTCGACTTTGTCACGTGCCTCGAGCGTCTGGAATATGCCAAATATGCGCTCATGATACTGAGGCGCGATGCCCTGACCATTGTCGGCCACCGAGAATTCGTAAAAATCGCCTGCATCGGCCCAGCTCACTTCGATGAGCGGATCGGTTTTTCCGGTGTGCTTGATCGCGTTTCCGACCAGGTTCATGAATACCTGCTGAAGCGGGATCTTTTCCGCACTTACTGCCGGCATTCCGGGCGCAACCCGTATCGAGATCCCTTTCGGCGGCGCCATCAGCTCGATGACTTCTGCTACGAGAGCAGCCGTGTCGATGGTTTCAGGCCTTGCCTTCACTCGGCCGGCCCGGGAATACTGAAGAATTCCGTCGATGAGCGCTTCCATCCGATGGACGCGGCCACGAAGCAGTCCCATCTGCGACTTGTTTTCGCCGCCCAGATTATCGCCAAGGTCTTCCTCGATCCATTGAGAAAGATTCGCGATTCCCCTCAACGGCGCCTTGAGATCGTGCGATGCGACGTAAGCAAACTGGTCGAGTTCTGTATTGCTGCGCGCCAGTGCCTTGATCAGCTGTTCCCTCTCCGCCTCGGCCTTCTTTCTCTCAGTTTCTATCTCCTTTCGATCGGTGATATCGCGAAGCACCCCGGTAAATGCCGGCTTGCCGGCGATGTCACTCCGAGTGATCGTCAGCTCGCAGATGAATTCCGACCCATCCTTCCGCATCGCAGGCAATTCGAGACGTTTGCCGATGACGCGCTGTTCCCCTGTTGCGAGGTAACGCTGTAACCCGGCGCGATGCGCGGTGCGTAGGCTTTGAGGTACGATCAAATCGCCAAGTGGCTTGCCGAGCGCCTCCTCAGGCGCATATCCGAAGGCTTCTACAGCCGCGCGATTGAACTCGGTAACGATTCCGTCGGCGTTCATCGACACGATCGAATCGAGCGTGGATGTCAACACGGCGGATTTGCGTTCCTCACTCTCCGCAATCATTCGCTGAGCGGCGAGTCGGTCAGTAATGTCCGCAAATGCCACGACCGCTCCGCGCTTTCCGGAGCTCCCGCCAATAGGCGAGGTCGAGTACTCCACGTTCAATCGCGTCCCGTCCTTGCGCCAGAAAACTTCGTCCTCGCGGTTGGCACTCTCGCCCCGGACACTCGCCTGGTAAATCGGGCATTCTGTTACAGGGTAGGGTGACCCGTCTTCATGCTTGTTGTGGACCAGCTCGTGGAGATCCTGGCCGAGGAGCTCGTCAACCCTGTATCCCAGCATGCGTGCACCTGATGCGTTGATAAACGTGCATTCTCCACGCGGGTCCATCCCGTAAAATCCCGCCGCCGTGGACTCGAGAAGCGCCGACATCTCTTTGGACAACTGTTCGCTGACGATATTCGCGGCTGACAGGCTCGCGTTGGACGCACTCAATTCCTCGGTGAGGGACTGTTGTTCTTCAATCTGCTGCTCGAGAGTCTTCTGCTGCGCTTCGAGGCGGTTGGCCTGACGCTTGACCTGCCGCGTTTGCTTCTCGATCAATTCCCGCTGCTTGTCCCGTTCCGTGACGTCGCGGTAGATGGAGCGGTTGATCAGCAGAGATAGAATGAACGCGAGTCCAGTCCCTACGAGTATGACGAGATCGGCAAAACGCTGATTGCGTTTCTGAGCGGCGCTCCGAATGCGGAGCAGCCGATTCTCTTCGGCGTCTCCGCGATGAGCAGCAAGTGACGATGCGAGAATTGAATGCGGTTAACGGAGTGCTTCGGATTGAGAATGCTCACCGTCGAAGTGCCGAGGTGGAGTGGGTCGAAGCCAGGCAGGAACTGCAGCTTAC
>JANYKY010000370.1 GCA_025357975.1 Gemmatimonadaceae bacterium | reverse complement strand
CGCGAGCGCGGGCTCGAGCGTCGCCTTTGTCTCGTTGGCACGGGCGAGCATTCCCTCACTGATGTCCACACCATGCACGCAGAATCCCATTCGGGCGAGATCTCGCGCATGCGAACCCGTGCCACAGCCGATGTCGAGAATCGTCTCCGCGTTCGGTGCGTAGTGGCCTAAAACCGCCGTGATATAGGCCGACTCCGCACCGTAGTCCTTGTCCCTGTACAACAGGTCATAGTACCGGGAGTACTCGGCGAAGGCACTCAAGCGAAAACCTCGCTCATTGCGTCGCACACCCGCTCGATCTGGGAGTCTGTCAACGCGAGGCCGCTCGGCAAATAAAAGCCACGGCGCGCAATTCTTTCGGCACACGGGTACGACTCACCAGCGAATAGACCCATCGCCCGGAACACCGGTTGCTCATGCATCGGCCAGAAAAATGGCCGCGTTCCAACGCGGAGCTTCGCCAGTCGCGACATCGCTTCGATCGCGTCGAACGGGACACCGTCGTCGATGACAATCCCGAACACCCAGTTGATGTTGTCCGCATACGAAGTAGTCGGCACCGGCAGCGCGACTCCACGCATGCCGCCAAGCGACTCGGTATAACGCGCGAATATTCGACGCTTCGTCGCAACGAACTCATCGAGCCGCTCCAATTGGGCGACCCCAATCGCGGCCTGCATATTGGTCATTCGGAAGTTCCAGCCAAGCTCGTGGTGAACAAATCGTCGCTCGGGACTGAAGGCGAGATTTCGGAGCGAACGGCAACGAGCCGCAAGCGCGTCGTCGTCGGTGACTATCATCCCGCCCTCGCCCGTCGTGACGTGCTTGTTGGGATAGAAACTGAAGGTGGAGATATCGCCGAAGGAGCCGCACGGCTTGCCCTTGTAAGTCTGGCCGATCATTTCCGCCGCGTCTTCGATAATCGCCAGCGAATGACGTTGCGCCAGCCGCAGAATGGGATCCATATCAACCGGAAGGCCATAGAGATGCACCACCATGATGGCCTTGGTGCGTGGCGTGATGCGCGACTCGACGCCAGCGACATTCATGTTCCATGTGTCTGGATCGCAATCAACGAGAACCGGAATTGCCCCGAGGCGCGTGATCGCCGATGCACACGATATGATCGTGAACGTCGGCATGATCACCTCGTCACCGGGTGCAAGGTCCAGTGCCGCCAACGCCGCATCGAGCGCCGCCGTCCCGTTGCACACTGCAATGCCGTGCCTGCGACCCACGCGCTCGGCGAATCGCGTTTCGAATTCCTTTACGAAAGGTCCTTCGGACGAGATCCAGCCGGTGTCGATGCACTGCGCCAGGTATTTTTTTTCGTTCCCGTCAAGAACTGGCTCGTTCACCGGGACCATGGTCAGATTTTCGGCCATATCCCTACAAGATACATCGGTCGCGCTCCTTCACGCGACGCTCTCCATTGCGCTGAGCTTTCGGCCATGCGGTTCAAAAAGCGGGTATCGGCGCCACCCCCATCGATGAAGCCGGAACTTCGCAGACGTCTTGAGAACCCCGAGGCCGTACACCACCGACCGGTTGAAATTGATCGACGATGCCTCGGCGAAATAACGTGTCGGGCAGGAAATCTCCCCAATTGAAAATCCGAACTGCGCTGCCTGAGCGAGGATCTGGTTGTCGAACACGAAGTCGTCGGAGCATTCGAGAAGCGGCAGCGTCTCCAGAACTTTACGCGTGAAGGTGCGATAACCCGTATGATACTCCGACAGCTTGAGCCCAAGAAAAATGTTCTGGAGAGCCGTCAGCACGCGATTCGAGATGTACTTGTAGACGGGCATTCCACCGGCGAGCGCGCCCTTACCGAGAATGCGGCTGCCAAGGACTACATCGAACTCGCCGGAGGCAGCGAGCCAGGCCATCGCTCCGATCAGCTTCGGCGAATACTGGTAGTCCGGGTGCAACATGACGACGATGTCGGCGCCTCGATTGAGCGCTTCGCGATAGCATGTCTTCTGATTTCCGCCATACCCGCGATTGATCGAATGGACGACGAACGGAATTTCGAGCCGCCTGGCCACTTCGAGAGTGTCATCGCCCGAGGCGTCGTCCACGAGTAACAAGTCGTCGACAATGCCAGCCGGGATTTCGGAGATTGTGCGCTCGAGAGTCCTGCCTGCATTGTACGCCGGGAGTACGACTATGACTCGCTGGCCGTTGATCACGACGCGCGCAATCCGCGCTTAGCCAGTGACCGTGATGCTTTCGGCTGCAACGCCTTCGAACCGGGTCTTGTCACGGTCACCGGCGTATGGTCCCTGCTTGACCTCTACCATCTCGACCTCTTCGATGGCCTCGAAACCGTGGCCACCGGCAGCGAGCAGAATGACGTCCCCGCCTTCCAGAATTCGGCTTTCGAGGTAGCACCGCTCCTGGTCGTAAAAATCAACGCGAAGCTTTCCGCTTTTGATGAAAAGCACTTCCTGCGTATACTGGACGCTGCGGTTTACGGGATTATGCACATGCGGGTCGATTACCTTTCCCGCCGGATGCCGCATAAAAGCGAGCTGTTGTGAAAAATCGTCCGGAGTGAAGAAATGGATACCTCGCTCGTGAAAGTCACGCGTGACGATCACGGCAAGGAGCTGGTCGCCTGCACGCACCATGTCTATCATGACCTACAATATACACGTGACGCCTCGGCCAATTCCGAAAAAAATCAACGCTGCCGTGACGTGATGCGCCCAGGCATCTGGTCTTGAGCGCACTCGCAGTTCCCTGGACAGTCGCCGGTTATGTCATGCTGGCGATTTCGTTTTTCGGATGGGGCACGTTTGCCTGTAGAATTCTCGGCGCCGAAGCGTCTGCACGCGACGATGGCGCGATAACAGTGTTCGTGGGCTGGGCTGTAAGCCTGCTCGTATTTCAAGTCGCGAATTTCGTTTTTGCAGTGAATATGTGGCTCGCGATTCCGGTATTCACCGCCGGGCTCGTCATGAGCTGCGTCGCTTTTGTTCGACGCGATCGAACGAGAGATCTGCCAAAGTGGAATGTCTGGTTCGCACTGTCGGCGATAGCCTTTTTCGTCATCGCTGTGTGGGTAGCGGCGCGCGGACTATACGAAGTGGAGAATTTCGATTCAGGCCTTTACCACCTTCCCACGATTCGGTGGGCGAGCGCCTATCCAATTGTCCCAGGACTTGGGAATCTTCATGGCCGTCTCGCATTCAATCAGTCCTTTTTTACCTACGCCGCCGCGCTGAACTCTGGCTGGTTCCATGGGCACCTCGGCGGGGCTTCGAACGGGTTCCTTATACTCGTGCTTCTGTTGCAAGCCGCTCAGGGGGTGACACGACACTTTCGGCGGACGCCGGAGGCTCGCGACGCTTCGCCAGTGACGTGGGCCGCAAATCTTTTCGTGCTCCCGGTTATTGCCTACCTCGCGCTCTCTTCAGATGGGATGAGCTCGCCCACGCCAGATCTGGCGGCGGCGCTTCTTCAAATGTCCATCTTCCTCATCTTTGTGAAAGGCGTCGGCGAGTGGAGTACAAATGGCGAGCCTCCGCATTTTTACGCAACGATTCTTCCGCTTCTCGCCGCCACGGCGATTACCGTAAAGCTCAGCACGATCGCCTTCGCATCGACGGTCATCGCGGCGTGCATTCTCTACGAAATCCATCCATCGTACCGCGATCCCCGAGTTCTGGGGCGCGCGCTGCTGCGCCTGCTGCCGGCGATCATCATCGTGGCGGTGTGGATGGCTCGGGGAATCATTCTATCGGGCTGTCCCCTCTATCCTACAACCGTAGGATGCCTCGCGGTGGACTGGGTGGTTCCAACAAAGAAGATCGTCAACGAAGCGAACTGGGTTTACAGCTGGGCTCGGGAGCCAGGAATTCACTGGCGATTCGTTCTCGGTGACCGCAGCTGGATGCGACTGTGGCTGGCGCGTGAATCGCGTGACTTTGTGGGTTTGGTATTCCCGCTCTGTTCGGCGTTCGTTCTTGTTGCCGCGTCTCTGCTGGCTAGGAAGATCAGGAGACTGCGCGGTATTTCCACGGGCTACTCTCAGTACCTGATTTTTGTCCCCGTAATTATCGGGATTGCATTCTGGTTCGTAACGGCGCCCGACCCTCGATTTGGCCGCGCTTTTTTCTGGATGCTTTCAATTGGCTCCGCGCTGGTATTTCTTGCCGCGGTCGAGCCACGTTTGAAGTGGCGGACTTACCGCGCTGCAATCGTTGCCTTGTTCATGCTGGTGAACGCGCCATTTCTCGCTTACGCGGCAACGAAGGGAGGTCCAAGACTTCTGCGCGTATCAGTGACGGGCTGGCAACACGTTTGGAAGGCGCATCTCAGCACGCGCGCGACTACGTCCG
>JANYKY010000327.1 GCA_025357975.1 Gemmatimonadaceae bacterium | reverse complement strand
ATACGCCACCGCGATTCCGGCCGCACAAAATGGAATTCCGCCGAGAACTTCAACCAGCAGCAACATCATCCATTGAGATGCAGGCATTCGGACGTGACCGAAGACAGCACCCATCGAGCAAAGCACCGTTACCAGGAACGCGCTGAACAGCACCGTCATCGCGAATTTCCCGAAGAAATAAGCGGGCACTGGCATCGGACTCGCCCGCTTCACGGCGAGCCACCCTTGCCCGCGCTCCGAGGCAACTCCAACGCCCAGCGAAAACAGCGCGATGCCAATTACGCCGAACGCGCTATAAGTAGCGAGCAGATACTTCGCGATCTCCGCACCGCCTTTTGCCGGAAGGACGAGACCGAACAATGCGTAGAACATCATGGGAAAACCAAGCGTCGGTATGACGAAAGCCGGAAGCCGGAACAGCTTCCACAGCTCGTACTTGGCTTCAAGGATGTAAATGCGCGCGAGTCGCGACGATGAGTGCACAGCCGGGGGCACAAGCACAGACCGTTGATTGAGAGAAATAGCTGCACTCATGCGGCCTCCTCACCGATCAGCGACATGAAGGCGTCTTCCAATCCAACGCTCGTTACCTCGAGATCCGAAAGCGTGCTGTCGCGCAAGAGGAGCTCGCGCACAAACGACTCGGCCGACGATGCGATTATCTGAATGCGCTCACCCTCAGACGACACAGATGAGACGCCGGCCATCTGCTGAATTTCGTTCACAGTAAGGCTGGTTACGCAACGGATTCGGCGGCCCGACACCCGGCCTTTTATCTCCGAGGGAGTTCCATCCGCGACAATCGACCCCTTGTCGATGACGATAATGCGATCGGCCAACGCGTCGGCTTCTTCGAGGTAATGCGTGGTGAGAAGAACCGTGCGGCCACGGGATACGTATGCGCGAATCTGTTTCCAGAAGGCGCGCCGTACCTCGACGTCGAAACCGAGCGTGGGCTCATCGAGGAACAGGAGCTCCGGGTCCCCGCACAACGCGAGCGCAAAGAGCACCCGCTGCCGTTGGCCACCCGAGAGCTCGCCGAACTTCTTGTCTTCTATACCACTGAGTCCGCCAAGCTCGACGACCTCTGCCTCTGATAGCGGGGCCGGATAGTAACTTCGAAACTGGTCGATGTGCTCTCTCACACGCAGTGTCTCGGGAACTTTGCCAACCTGAAGCATCGCGCCGATGCGCCGCCGATTCACTGCACGCCGCGGATCGCCGCCGAAAAGTGTCGCCGTTCCCGACGTCGGAGAGCACAGGCCAAGCATCAGCTTGACGCTCGTCGTCTTCCCGGCTCCATTGGGGCCGAGCAGCGACAAGACTTCGCCGCGACGCACGTCGAATGAAACATCGCGAAGAGCAAATGCTTTTCCATACTGTTTTACCGCATGATTGAGCGCGGCTACTGAAACGCCCGACGGATTCATCGCAGGCCCACCTCATCGATTTGCATCGCAAACGGCCCAGGCGTCGGGCCGCCGGTGAACGCGACGCCAAGAATGTCGTGACCGTCCAGTCCATCAAAGCCGGCAAACGGGAAGTCGTATTCTTTCCAATCGCTGCCTGCGACAAAGTCCTGCATCGATGGCTGCATTCCCTTGCTCTTCGCGAACAGCATGATCTTGTAAGTCTTGCCATCGCCCTTTGCCCAGAAGTGAACGCTCTTCACGCCGCTCAGGTCCGCTGGTTGCATCGGCTGGTCTCCCGTCATGAACATTACTCCGCCCCAAGCATATGCGAGTGGCCCGACAATGTTTCCGGTAATGCCGAGTGACTTGTGCGTACCGCCGGCTCCGCCGTCGAGCACTTTCATCTCCGCCGTGGACGATCCTCTTGCGAATTTGTCTGTCGAGATCAGCCAGCCGCTTCCAAACGTCGCGACGGCGTTTCCAGTCTCGAAATCGCTGATGAGTCCGGCCTCGGGGCTCTTATGCAGTGCGACTGTCTGCGATGGAGCAAGTGAAGCGGCGTAAGCAGCCCGGTCGAACCGTACGCCACCTTTCCAGACTCCTTCGATTGAGCGAGTCGCCGTAATATTGGCCGTCGGGTCACCTGCCACGAGCAGCAAGTCTGCGCGCAGTCCGGGTGCAATTCGCCCGCGGTCATTGAGCGAGAATGCCTTCGCCGGCGCGCTCGTCGCGGCGGCCAGCGCCTGGACGTTGGTCATCCCGGCGTGAACGAGAAGTTCCATTTCCCGATGCAGCGAGATTCCGTGAGCAGTTCCCGGATTTGGCGCGTCAGTTCCCGCGAGAATCGGAACGCCCGCAACGAGCAGCTGTTTGATCGCTGCATCGGCATAGGAGACATCGCGCGGCGGGGCCGACTTGGGAAAGGGGAACGCCCCATTCAACGTTCCAAGACTCTGCTGCGACAAATAGCTGGCGAAGTGCGCGTCAGCCGCGAGACCGGAGGAACCGGGTTTACCTGTGATACTTGTTAGAACAGTAAGCGTTGGAACAATGAATACGTGATGTCTCGCTGCAAGCCGCCCAAAGTCCGGCGCAGGCGCTGCATCGGCGAACAAGTGCATCAAGCCGTCCGCCCCAGCCTCGATCGCAACCCGCGCATCAGCCGCCGATCCGATGTGAACTACTGCGAGCTTCGCGCGCTTGTGCGCAGACGTGACGAGCGCTGCAAGCGTCTGCCAGGAAATCGTGGGGATCGACATGCCGTAAACGTGACCATCGTCGTATACGATCTTGATGTAGTCCGAGCCTTCGCGGATTCTCGCGTCGACCCATGACTGCGCGGAGTCGGGACTGGAGATTGTCGGAATTGCGAAACCGTATTCGGTGCCATGCCCCTTCGGCGCAGTTGCCAGCGTCCCCGCGGAAAAAATATCGGCGCGGGAGGAGACATTGCCGGCGCGTTGCGCAGCGCGCAAACCGGCGGCCATGTTCGCATCGGTGAACATGTCGAGCTCTGTCGTGACGCCAAATACAAGTGCCTGCTGCAGCGCATCACCGTACACGTGCGTGTGTGCGTCGATCAATCCAGGCAATAACGTCATGCCAGAAGCATCGACGACCGTTGCGCCCGCCGGTGCAGCAATCGAATTGGAGATCGTAACGATTTTGCCGCCCGAGATGAGGACATCACGCTGACCAAGCATCCGCTGGCCATCGAAAACACGGGCGTGGCGTATTAACGTCGCAGGCGCTTGCTGCGCCAGCGCTGGATGTATGAAAGTCGTGCTCCCCGCGACTATCAGCGCGGCTGCCATTGTTGTTACATCAGCTCCCTTGAACATCGGGCTGCTCCAGAATAGTGGGTTGCGGCGCCGGCGGTCTGACGCACCATTGACACTGCCGCATATGAGACGCGCCGGTCAGTGCAGGAAGTCATCCCGGTGAGGTGACACCTGTCATCTTCCGCGGCCGCGATGGGAGCCGCGGCCGTAACATGCTGACGAGCTTTTTCAGGCGGTAACGACTTTCTCTCTGGCCTGCTCGAGCTTGAAATTCCTGCCGCGAATTGCAACTAGAATCGTCGGCACGAAGTACAGCGTGATCGGAGTAGATAGGGCGAGGCCGCCAATTACCGCGAGGGCAAGCGGCTTTTGAAGTTCGCTCCCAGCGCCAAGGCCAAGCGCCAGTGGCAATAGTCCGAAGAGAGTGCAAAGAGTCGTCATCAGGATAGGCCGAAGGCGGATTTTCGCCGCCTCCTTGATCGCTGGTTCCAGCGCTAGTCCATCAGTCAACATTCGATGACGCGTAAAGTCGAGAAGAATAATTCCATTCTTGACTACCAGTCCGACGAGCAGGATCAAGCCCATCATCGATGAGACGTTGAGCGCGGTGCCGGTAATGAGCAACAATCCCAGCGCTCCGACAAACGACAGCGGCGCCGCAGCAAGTACGACAAGCGGCTCGACGAACGATTCAAACTGAATCACCATTACGGCAATCACGCTCGCCCCCGCCAGCGCGAGGACGAGCAAGAGCGCCTTGAACGACTCCTGCTGGCTCGCGTATTGTCCGCCGAGCTCGATGCGCAGGCCGGAAGGCACCGGGTTTTTCGCGATCACCGTCTTCACATCATTCATCACGTCCCCGAGCGCGCGACCGCTCACGCCGGCCGTCATCGAAATCATCTGCTGTTGATTTTCTCGCAGTAGCTCGCCACGCGAATCCGCGCTCTGGAATGTTGCCAGCGATCCAAGCGGAGCAATTCCCTTCGTTGTGCTGGAAACGATCGGAATCGATCCAAGCAACGAGGCGTCGAAGCGAAGTGAATCAGGCGCTCGTGCGCGAACGCGGATTGACCTGTCCTCGAGTCGCACCTCTCCCGCGTCGACACCGAGCAGCGCGCCACTCAAGCCTGCCGCCACCTGCTCCGGTGTTAATCCGATCTTGTTCGCCTCCGCCGTCTTGACACTCATCAAAAGCTCGGCACTCGGTTCAGAGACGCCGTTGTACAGATCCTCGAGGCCGGCGATCTTCGACAGCGACGGCTCGATTTTCTGCGCATACGCTTCCAGCGCACTCAGGTCGGGCCCGAACAACTTCAGCTCGACGGGGTGCGCTGCACCGGCGAGATCGTTGATGACGTCTGAGAGAATCTGGACGAAGTCGATACGCAAGCGTGGTAGCGCCGTCGTCACCTTGTCTCTCACCTCGTCCATGACGTCGAATATCGAGCGCGATCGATCTTTCGAGGGTCGCAACCTCGCTGCGATATCGCCGACATTCTGCGAAGTGGCGAATAGTCCAAGCTCGGCCCCGGTTCGGCGCGAGGTCGCAACAATCTCCGGGGTACCTGCAAGAATTTTCTCGACGATGTGAATCTCACGATCGGTCTCGGCCAGCGCGGTTCCACCCGGCGTCACGTAATCCAGAACAAATGCTCCTTCATCCATGTCCGGCAGGAAACCACTGCCGACGAATCGCTGCCCGAGATAACCAAGCACCAGCAGTGCTGCGCCGATGCCAAGAACTATGCGCACATTGGGAAGTACCCTGTCGAGCGACTCTTCATACTTGTCCGACACCTTGTCGAGCCCCCTGCCAACGCCTTCGAGTAATCTTCCAAACCCGCTTGCAGGTTTCTCCGCAGACTTGTCTTCGGTGTCATCCTCACGAAGATATTGTTCGCTCAACAGCGGGATTATCGACAACGCCAGAACAAGCGAAACGAGAACAGCGATCGTGAGCGTGATCGACAGCGCCGAGAAGAATTGACCGACAACGCCCTGGAGCAGCCTCAGCGGCAGGAATACAACAACCGTCGTGATAGTCGACGTCGTGACCGGCCACACGAGCTCCTGCACCGCAGCGCGAACAGCCGCCTTTCTGTCCGACTGAATCTTCAGGTGCCGAACGATATTTTCCGTAACTACCACCGCATCGTCGATCACGAGCCCGATCGCGATGGCCATTGCGCCGAGTGTCATCAGGTTGAAGCTCTGATGAATGAGCGACATGATGAACACCGTGATTGACAGCGTCAGCGGTATGACGGAGGCGCTGATTGCGGTGATGCGAATGTGTCGAAGAAAGATCAGGAGGATGAGCACTGCCAGTGCGGCTCCGATGAGCATCGCGTCGCGCACTGAGCTTACCGCGTCGCGAACAAGTGCGGCCTGATCGTACACCGGCTTGAATCGAACACCGGGAGGCAGCGTCC
>JANYKY010000256.1 GCA_025357975.1 Gemmatimonadaceae bacterium | reverse complement strand
TACCTACGCGACTTTGGTTCGCTGGCCATCATCTGCATAGTTGCGATTTCGTGTGAGGGTCCGACCGGTCCTAAAACGGGAAGCCTGACACTCACTATCACTGGCCTTCCAGGCGAAGTACCCGCCGCGGTTACGATCACTACGCCGAAACACACGACTCTGACAGCCACCGCAACGGAGACATTATCCGATCTTGACCCAGGGACGTATCAAATAGCTGTCGCCAATGCATCGAATGAGCGAGGCACATTTGCGCCTTTGAGTGTGACGACTGCAGTCGAAGTCACCGCAGGCACTACGCCGGTTCAAGCAACTGTCGCGTACAGCGTCATCACGGCTGTGGTGTCGGTCTCGGTTACCGGGGCTCCGGTCGGCACAACTCCATCAGTGACGCTGACAGGTGAAGGAATTTCAAAAACGTTGAGTGCTTCAAGTGAGATCGGGAACCTGGTTCCGGGCGCTTACACCGTTACGATCGGCAATGTTGATTCGGGAGAGCTCTACTCCGGTGTCGCGAATCCTTCGTCGCTGAATTTGGCCGCTTCGATCACTCCTGTCGCGGTCGCCGTGACGTATTCAGTTGCAACCGGCACGATCTCGCTGACTTCTTCAGGGTTGCCCGCAGGGGCTGCGGCAAACTGGGACCTCGTTGGCGCGGCGGGCTTCAGCCGAACCGTGAGTGGGACCGGACCAATTGTGGTATCGCATCTGGATCCTGGTCAGTATTCGGTAACGGCGAGAAATGTTCTTGTGGGCGCAGATACATACGGTTCAACTACCGGCGCGACCGGAGCAACCGTTACGGCAGGACAATCTGCCGCTATCTCGGCATCCTACATTCTCAAACCGGCGACGTTCAATCTTGTGGTCGCTGATGCGTATCTGGTCCAGTCTACACAGAATCTCTCCGGTGGAGTTCCGCTTGTCGCGGGACGTGATGGGTACGTGCGCGTGTTCGTCAAGGGCAATGAAACGAACAGCGCAACGCCGCAGGTTCGCGTGCGATTTTATCGAAGCAACCAAGTGATCGCGACGCAACTGATCTCAGCCCCGGCCAGCAGCGTGCCGCTCAGTATCAGTGAGGCGAGCACCAGCGATTCATGGGGAGCTGTTGTCAGCGGGTCGCTGCTTCAGCCGGGTACATCATTCGTTGCAGATGTGGATCCCGGGAACACTGCTCGCGAGGTAGACGAATCGGATAATCAATTTCCGTTGAATGGGGTGCCAAGGCCTCTCGACATTCGAAATGTGCCGGCCGCCAACCTTCGTTTCGTTCCAATCGTCACGCCTGATGGTGCTGTTGGGAATGTGACGTCGTCGCGGCTTGCGGAGATGGTGAACCTGACACTGAGGATTCATCCGATGTCATCCGTTACCACTGATCTTCGCGCAGCATACACGACGAGCCTGCCGCTCCAGCCGGGAGACTCGAATTCCGCATTTGAGCGAATACTCAGTGAGATAAATGCGTTGCGTGTGGCTGAAGGATCGGGTCGCCAATACGTCGGAGTATTGAAGGACAACGCTGGTACGGGTTGGGCCGGTTTTGGATATCTGCCGGGCGGGGCAGTTGTTATCATCGACACCAACTATGCTTCGGAGATTCTGGCTCATGAGTTGGGTCACAACTGGAGCTTGTTACACGCGCCGTGTGGCGGACCGCTGGACCCGGATCCCAACTTCCCGTACGCGGGCGGAAAGATTGGCGTGTATGGGTATGATGGGGCGACCGGCCGCATTCAGACGACAGACATGCCGGACTTGATGAGTTACTGCCGGCTTAATCTGGCGTTCAACATATCTATACCACGGCAATGGATCAGCGATTACGACTATATAAAAGTCTTCAACTACAGACAGGCGAGCGGCGATGTCACACCGGTAAGTAATCAGATGCAGGAATGCCTGGTAGTGTGGGGCCGGGTTACATCGCGCGGCATCATACTGGAACCGGCGTTTGTGGCTAACACGGTTCCAAGCCTGCCGGCACGTGCCGGACGATTGACCCTCGCAGCACTCGATCAGTCGGGCGCGTCATTGATGTCGATGTCGTTCGATCCGCAGGACGTCGAGGATGCGCCGAGGGCCGAGAGTCACTTTGCCTACGCGATTCCGGTGGGTCGCATGCAGCTATCGAAGCTCGCCGCATTGTCAGTTTCTGGAGCTGGGTACGGCCCCGGTGTTATGACTTCGCGTGCTGTTGATGTGTCGTCAGTGCAGGTTACGGCAACGAACCCGCGGGATGGATTCGTGCGCCTCCACTGGGATGCCAGCATAGCTCCAATGCTAGTGGTTACTGACCCGCGCACCAACGAAATCATTTCCTTCGCACGCTCTGGTGATGCGATGATTCGCACCACTTCCAATTCCCTTGGTCTGAAAGCGTCGAATGGACTTCGCTCTGTCGAAATCCAGATACAGGCAGCGAAGTAGCTCTTCGGATCAGCGCTGGAGCTCAGCGCTGGCAGCGTACTGCATTGATTCGTTTGAGTAATGCATCCCAACGGGGATCTGGATAGAGCGCAGAATAAAAATCCATGCATGGAATTCCGCCCAGAAACACCGAACCTGCTTTCACATCGACCATGTGGTTCAACCAGTAGAAAGCGGAATCTGCCTTTCCGGTGACCGCGTAAAACGCGGCTTTTCGCGAGCCGTCTTCATCGGCCTGTGGGGCGCGAAGAAATGCCGCGAGGCTGTCCTGGAGTAGGCGGGCGTGCGCGACGTCGCCTTTTTTCAGCAGACCGGCAAGACGGAATAACGCAGTTACCGGTGGTGCCCTGCCGTGATCTATCGCCGGCATCGAATCATATTTGCCCTCCTGGTAGAGGAGGTTCGCCATGTTCACTTCGTTGAAGATCAGGGAACTGTCGAGCTCCATTGATTTTGTGACTTCAATGCGCGCTTCCTTGTATTGTCGTGTAAGGATGAGCGCGAAGCCGAGATCCAGGTGGA
>JANYKY010000245.1 GCA_025357975.1 Gemmatimonadaceae bacterium | reverse complement strand
CGCCTCGATCTCGCGATTTCACATCGAAACGAGCGCGGAGTCCGGCGAGGGAACGGCGCTGTCGGCGGACGGAGGAATGGTATCGCAAATCGAATCGGTGGTCCGAAGGCAGGGCACCACTGTTTCCGTCGAGCAGCTTTTTTTCAATGTTCCTGCACGCAAGAAATTCCTTCGCAGTGCAAGGTCCGAATGGCGTGCGATCGTTGACAGCGTCAGCAGCATTGCGCTGACTCGTCCGGATGTTCGCTTCAACCTCGTGCACGATGGAAAGAAGGCGCTGACACTGCCGCCAGTTTCTTCACTTCGCGCACGCGTGAGTGGTATCTGGGGCGGGAAGTATGCCGGCGAGCTTCTGGATGTAGATGACGTTGCGGGCACCGTTCACACGAGTGGGCTCGTCGAGAGGCCAGCCGACGTCGGCACCGCTACACGCCGGATCTTCATCTCGATCAATGGGCGCGCCGTTCGCGACCAGGGAATCGTGAGAGCAGCTGAGGCCGCCTACAGATCGACTATAACGGCCGGCCTGAGACCATCACTTTTTCTCAACATCACTTTGCCGGCCGCATCGGTAGATGTGAATGTGCATCCTGCCAAGGCGGAGGTGCGCTTTCTCGATAAGTGGCCGCTCGAACGCGCTGTCGAAACAGCTGTGAGGCGCGCGCTCGGGACATTCGATGCATCGGCAGCAGTTGGCGGAAAGTTTTTTTTCGGAGCGAGGGCTGCTCCTCTCAATTACCTCGTTCCCGAACTCGATCAATCCGCTGTTTTATCACCTGTATCACACACAGACGGCCTGTTCGCGCCGAGTGGGCAATCTCATGATGATGAGTCCGCGCTTGCGGATGGTGTAACCGGGCCCGCGATCGCATATAGCGCAGTCGCCGCCGAGATTCCGGAGCTCGTCCAGTTTCGCCGGATGTACATCGCCTTTGAGCACGACCAAGGCCTCGTCCTCATCGATCAGCATTCAGCTCACGAGCGCGTGCTGTATGAGGAATTCATGCGAGCACTCGAGAGCGGTCAGGCACCGGCCCAGCGGCTTTTATTGCCGATCACTCTTCACCTTGGGCCTGCCGAGGGCGACGCATTCGAGGCTAACCGGGAATTTCTGGAGAAGCTTGGTTTCGAGATCGAAGGTTTTGGCGGCAATACTCTCATCGTCAGCACTGTACCGATGCCGCACCACCGATTCGATGCCGAGCGGTGCCTGCGCGAAACGCTGGATGCGCTGACGGGGGATCGCATCGCCGGAACCGCTACTCGTCACGAACACCTTGCCGCGACGGTCGCATGCAAGGCAGCGATCAAGGCGGGAGAACAGCTCTCGACAGGGGAGATGCGCGCCTTGTTCGCCTCACTTCGCGATACCGTGCTCCCTGCTCACGACGTGCATGGCAGGTCCACAATCGTACAACTTCGCTGGGACGAGCTGGATCGCAGATTTGGCCGCAAGTAGTCTGCGCGTTATCTGCGGTCCAACCGGGGCCGGCAAATCGGCCATTGCTCTGGCGCTTGCCCTCGAGTATTCCGGCACCCTTATCAGCGCAGACTCGAGGCAGATCTATCGAGGCTTTGACATCGGAACTGCGAAGCCATCTGGGTCCGAGCTCAAATCGGTAAGGCACTGCGGAATCGACATTGTTTCTCCGACCGACCGCTATTCAGCGCACGACTGGGCGAAATCCGCGGAAGTGTGGAGCGATGAGGCGTTAGCATCCGGCGCAACGCCGCTCATTGTCGGGGGAACAGGCTTCTACATCAAGGCTCTCTTCGAGCCATTGTTCGACGCTCCCGATGTTGATGCGGGGGCGCGAGGGCAAATCGAGCAGCTCCTGAACGGCATGACCGTGGATGAGCTGCGCCGGTGGTGCAGCGTAATCGACGCGGCGCGCGCACACCTTGGCCGCTGGCAGCTCTGCCGCGCAATCGAGACTGTTCTGCTCACTGGACATCGCATCAGCGACATGCACATAACGCGAGGTCGCCAGGCGGATATGTTTGCGCACTACCTTGTGGTCGATCCGCGATCCGCTCTCGCCGAGCGGATCGAAACGAGAGTTGACGAGATGATC
>JANYKY010000230.1 GCA_025357975.1 Gemmatimonadaceae bacterium | reverse complement strand
CTATTCATGGTGCTCGGCGCGAGGGGCGGGCCGCGCATAATTACCAGCGTGGCGGAGGTTATCCTGAACGTCATCGCCAACCGAATGACGCTGGCTGAGGCGATGCACGCGCCACGTATTCATCATCAAGCGCTGCCGGATACCGTTCTATACGATGCAGAACGGCTTGATTCCGGGGTAATCACGCAGCTGCGAACCATGGGTTACGCGCTCAGAGCTGAGCAGTACGTTGGCGGGTCGGTGGTTGCGATTCGGCGCGTTCGCGGAGGTTGGGAGGGCATGGACGATCCGCGTGGGAAGGGTGGTGGAGCTGTTGGGTACTGACGCTTTTTTCGACTGACTGCCGATGGATGGGCTGGAGTTTGCGGCGTGAGTGCCATGGATGAGGTCGGCGTTGGATCGACTGCGCCGATTCAGCGCCTCCTACGAAGGTTCTCACTTCGCTTCAATGCTGCTCCAACCCCTTCTTTGTTACGGGTAAAAAAAGACAAGGTACGTGGGCCTCGCTCTCGCGAGGGACACACCAACGGCATCGAAGTGCGGAGCAACCTCGGCCCGCGGTGGGTTAAGCCGATGCCGTCGGTCTTAAAACCCAATTCCGTTTAGCGTAAATGCTGAGACGCCGACGCGCTAACTGCTGCCTGCTAATCTGGCTACCTGCTGTCTGCTAAACTGCCAGCGCCGCTTCAGCTTCGCGAAGCCGTTGAGCACGAGCATGAGCCGCACGGAGTTTTCCCGCCCAGCACGAGCACGAAGTGCGCGGAGCTTCGCTCCGCACCCCCGAGTAAAAAGTGGTCTGGCAGAGGAGGAGGGGCTGGGGGTGCTTCGGGGAGCGCCCGCAGCAGCGAGTGGCCAGGCGACTTTGGAGCGAACGTTCACGAAGTGAACATTCACGCAAGCCCGACCCCGTAGACTGCGAGGACTAGCTCAACCGAAGTACCCCCAGGCCCGACGACCCGCGCGACTGGTCTTACCCTCCGCAACGAAAAAACGACGCCCTCAAGGCGCCGTTTTCCCCACGAACACAACAACGCAATTCAGGCCTGAATCTGCGTCGACGAGTCCAGCGTCACCGTGATGCGCCCTCCATCCGGAAGACAACCTTCATAGTTCGCAGTCGCCGCCGCAGCCCCTGTTCCGGCAGCAGCACCAGCGGCAGCACCGATCACAGTCGCCTTCGTGCTATGACCGAGAATCTGGCCGAGCACCGCGCCAATTGCAGCACCGCCGACGACTTTCTGGACGTCCTTCCCCTTCGGCTGGTTTCTTACGCGATCGACGCTCGCAAACGTGGTGGTTGCACTCACCGGGTATGTCCGGCCGCCAAAACTCACCGACGTCACGCGGAATCCCATGTTGATTTTGTCGTTGACGTTTTCGCTACGGCTGAGTTCCGTGACTTCCACACTCGCAGTTGCACCTGCAGGAATCGTTGCGCCGTTCGATCCTTCTACTGCGCTCGACACTGTCGCCGAGAAACGCTGCCCAACTTTGTACGTGTTGGTGCACACGCGTGAATTCGAGCTGAGAATTATTTCAGAGCCCGCGGGAATGCTGCCAAGGCGGCGTTCCGAACCTGATGATCCGCGCGTCACGGTATTGCCGTTCGCGGTCACTGTCGGCTCGACGGGCCGGGTCGGGCGAGGAACCGTACGCGTCGGCGCGGGCGATCTCACAATCGGCGTCGGCGTTCGTACAATCGGCCGAGGCGCAGCTCTAACCGGGGTGCGAACAGTTGGCGTCGGTGCTGACTCTGCACGTGTAGTCGGCGTCCCGGTTGCCGGAACGTCGTTGAGCGCTGGCTGCGCGGTCGTGTCCTGATTCGCCATCTGAAGATCGCGATTCAGGGATGTGTCCTGGGCCAGCGTATCCGGCTTTTTGGTGTCACTGCACGCGGCGGCGGCGAGTGCCACCACAAGGGCGAGCGGCGCACTCCACCGGGAGATATATTTTGTCATCTGAACGAAGCCTCCGTTGTATTTGACTCTTGCCCGAAGTTCTTATAGCGCAAGTCTTTAGACCTGCTCAACGGGGCAATCGTCGTGCCATATATGAAACAGCTCAGGCGCCTCTTGCCCTACTATCGCCCCTATCTTGGGCAACTCGTTACCGGGCTTGCACTTGTCGTAGTGTCGACGGCCATCACCAGTGTTATACCCTGGTTTCTCCGACTTGGCATCGATGCAATCAAAGCGGGACTCCCGATCGCACGCACCTGGACGCTCGCTCTCGAGATCGTAGCGGTTGGGATCTTCGCCGGATTCATGCGCTACGGAATGCGCGACATACTGAACGGCATCAGTAGAGACATCGAATACGATCTCAGAAACGACCTGTTCATCCATCTCGAAAAGCTCGACGCATCGTACTATGGGCGCATGCGCACCGGCGACATCATGGCGCGCCTCACCAACGACCTCGGCGCAGTGAGAATGGCCGCAGGTCCCGCGGTGATGTATCTCGTGAGCACAATTGCCGGCGGTGTCTTCGCTCTCTTCTTCATGCTCCGCATCGATGTCAGGCTGACTATCCTTGCGCTGCTTCCAATGATCGCGCTTCCCGTAATCACAGCGTATCTGGGGAAGGCCGTACATCATCGCTTCGAAGCGGTACAGGAGCACTTTTCGACACTCACAACGCACGCGCAGGAAAATCTTTCGGGCACGCGGATCGTAAGGGCATATCGTCAGGAGGCGGCAGAGATCGCACGATTCTCCGAGCTCAACGATGAGTATCTGCGCCGCAACATGTCACTTGCGCGCCTCTACGGCACGATGTTCCCGATGTTCGCGCTCCTCGCTGGCCTCGCCGGAGTCGTCGTGCTTGGCGTCGGTGGCGTGCTCGCGTTAAGAGGGCAGATCTCAGTCGGATCATTTGTAGCCTTTGGTCTCTACCTGAATCTCCTTACGTGGCCGTTGATAGCCCTTGGCTGGGTCATCAACCTCTTTCAGCGCGGCTCGGCGTCGATGGCGCGACTGAATGAAATTCTCGATGAAAAGCCACGGCTGGAAGACGGGCCGAAGAGCGAGCTCATTTCTCTTCCGCCAACACACGGCGGACGCTCGATCGAATTCCGAAACGTGAGCTTTCATTTTCCTGCGGGCAAAGATGAAGCGCCGCGCTGGGTGCTGCACGACGTGAGCTTTGCGATTCAGGCCGGTGGAACTCTTGGCGTTGTCGGAGCAACTGGAAGCGGAAAGACTGCCTTGATGGATCTGATTCCCCGCCTCTACGAGCCGCAGAAAGGCTCCATCCTCATCGACGGAGTTCCGGCTGATCGCATCGCCATCAGTGAACTCCGCCGTGAAATCGGATTTGTACCGCAGGAAAGCCTGCTCTTCAGCGATACAATCGGCGCCAACCTGTCGTATGGAACAGACGACTCCAAAGCCGTTCAATGGGCGGCCGCGACTGCGCAGCTCGAGGAAACTATCGACGGATTTCCTGGAAAGTATGATACCATGCTCGGCGAACGAGGCATCAATTTGTCGGGCGGCCAAAAGCAGCGCACGTCACTGGCACGAGCGCTTGCACGAAAGCCGTCGATCGTACTTCTCGACGATGCGCTGAGCGCCGTAGACACGCATACGGAAGCGGAAATTCTCGGCGCCCTGCGGAGCGCATTAACGGCAAGGACATCCGTTATCGCGTCGCACCGTGTGAGCGCCATTCGCGATGCGACCTGGATTGTCGTGCTGGACGAAGGACGCATCGTCGAACAAGGCAGACATGACGAGCTCATGGCCGCCGAAGGAAAATACTGGGCGCTGCTCCGCCGGCAGCAGCTAGTCGAATCGATCGAGACCACCGACGAGAACGACCTCGCACTCGAAGTAAGCATCAATGACTGATCAGGGCATCAATGAGCGATTGATGCAACTGGAGGCGGAGATCGAGGATGCGCAGAGGGTGATAGCGGACCTGCGCGACCGTGACGCCCTGAAGACTCAGTTTCTGTCCAACATTTCGCACGACCTCAGGACGCCGCTGACGGCGATCATCACACATGCTGAGATTCTGCGCGACGGAATCCTCGGCGAAGTGGTTCCAAAGCAGCGCGACAGCATCTCCGTCATCATCACCGGAGGGCGGCAGCTTCTCGACATGATCGCCGAAATACTTACACATGCACGGCATTCGAGCGGCCCGTTGACCTTGGTGGATTCGACCTTCTCGATAGACGAGGTGGTCCAGCAGGTCACGGCGTTGAACGAATCCCTTGTCGCGAAGAAAGGCCTGACTCTCGAGCGAAATATCGGAGCTGATATTCCGCCAGTGCGGGGCGACCGCGACAAGGTCATTCATGTTCTCACGAACCTTCTGGGAAACGCATTCGAGTTCACGCCGAGCGGCGGACGCGTGTGGGTCAATGTGAGTGTTGATCCTGCACACGCGGACGTGGTGTTGGTGGAAGTCGGGGACACTGGCCGCGGAATTGCGCCTGATCATCATGAGCTCATCTTCCGTGAGTTCGCTCAGGTCGACTCGTCGGCATCCCGTGTCCACCACGGCACCGGCCTCGGTTTGACTATCGCGCGAAGGTTCGTCGAGCTCAATGGCGGCCGCATCTGGGTCGAGAGCGATCTCGGCGACGGCAGCAGGTTCTTTTTCACTCTCCCGACAAGCCGCTCGCAAATATGAGTGCACGTGTGTTGCTGGTGGAGGACAGTCCATCGATCAGCGGAGCTCTCAAGATTCTTCTCGAGAGTGGTGGTTTCGACGTGACGCTTGCCAGTAACGCAGCGGAGGCAAGCGCATGGAAGGGGCCGGACAGGGCAGATGTAATGATCCTCGATCTCGGGCTTCCCGATGCTGACGGACTGACCGTTCTGTCCTCACTCGACGCGAAAGGCCTGAAGCCCGCGACGACTTTCGCCATGACAGGCTCTGATGACGCTGCGACAATCGAGCGCTGTCTCGCCGCGGGATGCAATGACGTTCTCATCAAGCCAGTTCCAATTCAGCAACTTCTTCGCATAGTGACCGAAGCGGTCGCTTGACAGAGCGACGAGACCAGCCGAGGGCGGGTCCGTATCTCCGCTGGTACTACGCGACGAAATACCGGCTGTTCAAGAAAG
>JANYKY010000212.1 GCA_025357975.1 Gemmatimonadaceae bacterium | reverse complement strand
TTTTGGGTTTGGATATTTTTTAGCAGAGAGACAGGGATTCGAACCCTGGATTCACTTGCGCGAATAACGGTTTTCGAGACCGCCCCGATCGGCCACTCTGGCATCTCTCCAGGCGACAAAGAAAAGAAAATTATTTATTTGATGGCACATCTCGCACGAAGGTGGCGTGCTCGAAGATCCGTCGCGGCCGCCGCCAGATGACTTGTTCATGCTGACAACGTCACCGGAGCGCGCGCCAGATCAGCCAGAGGAAGTGACCATCGGCTTCAATCAGGGTACGCCGGTTGCCGTCAACGGAATCTTTCTCGATGCCGTGGCCATCCTCACGACACTCAACACCATTGCTGGACGTCACGGAGTAGGACGCATCGATCTCGTCGAAGATCGTCTCGTCGGAATGAAGTCACGTGGCGTGTACGAAACGCCGGGCGGAACCCTTCTCTACACTGCCCACAGCGAGCTCGAGCAGCTCATCCTCGATCGCCGAACTCTCGCCGCCAAGGACTTGATTGCGCCGCGGTACGCGGACCTGGTTTATGAAGGACGCTGGTGGACGACTGAACGCGAAGCGTACGACGCATTCGTTAACGTCACGCAGGAACGGGTCACCGGTGGCGTTACGCTCAAGCTCTACAAGGGCAATGTGACCGTGGTCAGTCGCGCCAGTGAATACGCTTTGTATGACGAGCGCTTTGTTACGTTCGGTGAGGACGATGTCTATAAGCAAAGCGATGCGGCCGGATTTATTCGCCTGTATTCCCTGCCCGACCGAGTTCGCGCCCTGCGTGATCGCGAGCTTGCTGCGCGTGCCGTCGCGCCCGTTTCATCTACCGACGATGTTCCGGTTCTCGCCGCTTCGTGGCAGGATTAACGGTAATGTCTGCTGAGCAGAGATCGCATAAGCTTTGGGGCGGACGGTTTTCTGTTCCCACAGCGGCTGCGCTCGACGCTCTCAACCGCTCGATTGGAATCGATTATCGTCTGTGGCCCCACGATATCCGCCTGTCGCAGGCGTGGGCCATGGCCCTGTGGGGAGCTGGTGTGCTCACTCTCGAGGAAAGCACGAGCATTGAGACGGGACTCGCGCGGGTTGGCGACAAGCTTCACGGGGGCGCTCAACCCGAACCGTCTGACGAAGACGTTCATACAATGATCGATCGCATGCTTCACGTTGAGATCGGTAACGTAGCATCCAAGCTGCATACGGGTCGAAGCCGAAATGACCAGGTGGCGACTGCGACACGCCTGTGGACGATCGAGATTGCGGGCGAGGTGGACAAGTGCATCCGCGTGCTTCAACAAGTCATGATCGATCAAGCAAGAGCAATCGAGCACGATCTGATGCCAGCGTATACGCATCTTCAGCGTGCCCAGCCCGTTGCGGGCGCACACTGGATGCTCTCGCACTTCTGGCCCCTCGAGCGCGATCGCGCCCGAATCGCCTCAGTTGCCCGGTCGGCGGCAGTCCTTCCACTCGGCTCCGGAGCAATTGCAGGATCTGCCTATCCGATTTCGCGGGTACTCCTTCAGGGTAGCCTCGGATTCACTTCCCTGTCATCCAACAGCATCGATGCAGTTGGCGATCGTGATTTCGTCGCCGAGATGCTTTTTGCGGTTGCGATGCTCGGCGCGCACCTTTCTCGGCTATCCGAAGATCTGATTCTATATGGTTCAAGCGAATTCGGATTCGTGAAGTTCGGCGAAGCGTTCACGACTGGCTCCAGCATGATGCCGCAGAAACGAAATCCCGACGCGCTCGAGCTGGCGCGCGGATCGGGCGCGCGTACACTTGGTGATCTGACTTCGCTGCTCGCTACGCTCAAAGGTTTGCCGAGCGGGTATAACAAGGATCTGCAGGACGACAAGCGAGCGCTTTTTGGAGCGGTTGATCTGATGCTGCTCGTTCTGCCTGCGGTTGCTGGTACTTTGGCTGAAATCACGTTCGACAGAGCGCGTATGAAGGCCGCACTGTCCAGCACAATGATGGCAACTGATCTAGCCGATTATCTGGTTGGAAAGGGATCGAGCTTCAGAGATGCTCATGAGGCCGTGGGGTCGCTCATTCGTGAAGGCGAGAGGCGCGGCTGTGAGCTGACGGAGTTGCCGCTCGCATCGTTTCGCGACGCCAGCACATTGTTCGGCGAGGATGTATTGGAGTGGCTTGACCCGACCCGGTCGGTCGCCCGTCGCGAAGTACCTGGGGGAACCGGGCCTGATGCCGTTCAAGCTCAGATAGAGGAAGCCATTTCAGCTATTCGACCTGTGCGGGAAACGCCTCGTGGTAACCAGCTCGCGTTTCAGATGGTTTAGATTATTATCTAACTAACAAGCCTTTGTGCAAAACGCCGAGCTGGACGCTCGGCGTTTTGTCGTTCAAGGTTTGGTGAAGCGTTAGAAGCTGATGCCGAACGTTACTGGAATGAATTGGGTCGCCACAACATCGGTGAAGACATAATGGAAGCGCGCCTCGACGAACGTGTTGAAGCCGCTCAGTGGGAACGAAGCGCCAACCCCTCCGTTGAGCCCCAACTTGGTGATGGTGTTCGAGCTGCCATTGAAGTTGCTGTTGACGTCGCTCTTGAGACCATAAACACCGGCTCCGCCGATCAGGTAAGGCCGGATTCCAACGCCTGGTAGTGCGTAGACGACGTTCGCATTGGCAGACATGATCGTAATGTCTGGCAGATTGACGAGGTCCTGTGCCG
>JANYKY010000178.1 GCA_025357975.1 Gemmatimonadaceae bacterium | reverse complement strand
GGCCGCCGATCTGCGTCCTGTCGAACGAATACCAGAGCCACAGCAGCGGTTTGACGCGCTGAAACTTCTCGTCGTCACACTCGCCGTAGTACTCAGGCTCGAGCGTGACATTGCGGGGATCGAGCGAACCCAGTGCCAGTCGGGTCGCGTGCGGAATGGACTCGTCCTGTACCGCCGTTTCCCAGTTGTTCGAGTAAGCTGGATAGACGATCTCGCACAGAGCAGTTCGACAGATTTCATTGCGATCGCTCGATTCATCGCCAAGCGCGGTCTCGATCGAATCCAGCCACTTGCCTGTAATGGCGGCGTTCTGGCGGTCGGGCAGCTTTCGAAGTGGAAGCAATGTCATTTTTCTTGTTTGAGTGCGGTCGAGCTCGTAGCGATGTGTCAGCTGTCGCTTCTGAGTGCCCGGGCGCGAATTAGCGCGCGTTCGCGCTCGATCCGTTGGAGCAATGACTCCCACACAGTGCTTTGCATCCCCTGAAAGGTCACCGTGAGAGGGTGATCGACATCGATGTCACCGGGATAAACGTAAACTGCGCTTTGCGTCTCGCGTTGTTTAAGCCGCTGTTCGCCGAATCCCGTACTGAGCGGAATGATGTCGATCGGACGGAAATCCTGACCTCCGCTCGTGATCGTCAGGTCCATCGGAGTGAATCTCGCATTCTCCTCGAGCCCGTAAAACGAGACATACCATAAATCAGGCGCGCGGTTACCTGATCGGCGCGTGATTGCCTCGATTGCCCGGTGATTGCTCTCCTGCAAGTCGCGAAGTGCCCGATACGAGTCAGGAGTAAGGAGGCGGATGATGCTCTCATCGAGAGGAATAGCGCGGACGATCATTCCTTCGGGCTCCAACCTGATAGCAATGTCGTCCTGACGGAGAGATCCGTATCCCGCAGGAATTCCGCTGCTGGCTGAGCTGTCCTCCACTGGCACGACTGCAGTAATGACTCGGTTGCTCGGAGGAGAGCACGCGCTCACGGCCGCGAAACCCCACATGACGAGTGCGATTTTCACTCGGATTGATTGGCAGCGGCTGCATCGAGCAGGGTGACGAGAGCGCGAGCGAGCTCATCGCGCCCTTCGCCCGTTGTCGAGCTGAATGGAATTGTCTGGTCCTGGTCGAGTCCGAGGCTTTGCATGATGTTTTGGCAACGCTCCGCAACGCTCGTGCGTGAAATCTTGTCCGTCTTGGTCAGTACGACGATAGCGGGCAGTTGGATCTCCGAAAGAAAATCCAGCATGGCTATATCGTCGTCACTCGGGTCGCGCCGAATATCCAGAAGCTGGACGACGCCGGCAAGGGCGGGCGATTTGAGATACCCCTGTATCAGGGGCTGCCAGTCGGCCTTTCGCTCTTTCGAAATTTTCGCGTAGCCGTAGCCAGGCAGGTCTGCCAGCAGGAATCGGCTGTTGACCTTGAAGAAGTTGATCTCTCGCGTGCGTCCGGGAGTTCGGCTCACCCGGGCGAACGCCTTGCGACGCACCAGTCGGTTGAGAAGGGAAGATTTGCCGACATTCGAACGGCCGGCGAAGGCGATTTCCGGCAGGTCGAAGTCGGGCCGCCAGCCATCGGCGCTCGCCATGCCGCCGATGAACTCCAGGCTCCGGATTACCAGCGGATCCGGGCTGGACGTGCCCGCCATCAGTGAGTCGTCAGCCCGTCGGGTGTGACTTCCCCACGAGGGGTCACCGGTTCGCGCACCCGCGAAGATTTTCGCGCCTGAAGCGGCACCGTCTCACCGCGCAGTGCGATCGCCAGAACTTCGTCCATCGTTTTCACCGGATGAAAACGCACTGCGGCGCGAACTTCGTCGGGCAGCTCATCGATGTCGCGCGTATTGCCGTAAGGAACGATGACATCCGAAACCTTGTTACGATGGGCAGCCACTGATTTTTCCTTCAAGCCGCCGATCGGCAGAACTCTTCCACGGAGTGTTATCTCGCCCGTCATCGCAACATCACCGCGAATCGGCCTGCCGGTAAGCGCACTGATCACGGCCGTGGCAATCGCAATGCCCGCGGACGGCCCATCCTTTGGCGTTGCCCCCGCCGGCATGTGGATGTGAATGTCGCGATTGCGATAAAAATCCACTTCGAGTCCAAGTTCCTTGGCACGTGTACGGGCGTAGCTCAACGCGGCGCTGGCTGACTCTTTCATGACATCGCCGAGCGTGCCGGTGAGCTGCACTTTGCCCCGTCCCTTTACGACGCTCACCTCGATCTCGAGTACTTCACCACCCGCACTCGTGTACGCGAGGCCCGACGCGACGCCGACCTTGTCGTCGAGCGACGTATCGTCCGGATCGAACGGAGGTGTCCCAAGCAGTTCCTGAAGGTCCGCGGCGGTGACAACCTGCCTGACCGTATTGGTCGGTTTCTCTGCCTGTTTGCGAGCAAGTTTCCTCGCGACGCGAGCGAGCCTGCGCTCGAGCTCGCGCACCCCCGCTTCGCGTGTGTAGCCTCGCATGATCGCCGGCAGTGCATCCGGCTCGAGCGTTACGTTGGCCGGATCGAGTCCGTTCGCAACGAGCTGTCGCGGGAGCAGATACTGACGTCCAATCGCCATCTTCTCATGGTCGAGGTAACCGGCGAGGCGAATGATTTCCATTCGGTCGCGCAGCGCCTCCGGAATCCCATTGAGGCTGTTAGCAGTCGTTATAAACAATACCTGCGAGAGATCGTAATCGACTTCGAGGTAGTTGTCATTGAACGCTGTGTTCTGCTCGGGGTCGAGAACTTCGAGCAGGGCCGAGGCGGGGTCGCCGCGATAATCCTGCCCGAGCTTGTCGACCTCATCGAGGAGAATTACCGGATTCACGACCTCCGCCCTCCTCATCGCCTGAATGATACGGCCCGGCATCGAGCCGATGTACGTGCGACGATGCCCCCTTATCTCGGCTTCATCGCGCACGCCGCCAAGTGCCATGCGAATGAACTTCCGTCCCAGCGCACGCGCGATCGATCGACCCAGCGAAGTTTTGCCGACACCTGGCGGCCCAACCAGGCATAGAATCTGTCCTTCGATTTTGCCGACGAGCGATAGGACCGCGATAAAGTCGAGAATACGGTCCTTTACTTCTTCGAGACCGTAGTGATCCTCGTCCAGAATGTTTCGCGCATGAGCCACATCGAGGATCTCGTCGCTGCGCTCCTGCCATGGAAGGTTCACTATCCAGTCCACGAAATTGCGCGACACAGTGTACTCGGGCGACATCGGAGACATGCGCCGTATCTTCCTCAGCTCGCGCAACGTGCGTGTCTTGACGAGCTCTGGAAGTCCTTTCTTCTCGACGATCGATTCGAGGTCGCCGAAATCATCGCCATCGTCTTCTCCGAGCTCCTTGTGAATCGCGCGAAGCTGTTCCTGCAGATAGAACTCGCGTTGATTCTGGAATAGCGCGCCGCGTACATCGTCGTCGATCTTGCGCTCGAGTCGAAGCAGGTCGCTCTCGCTGCCAAGCGTATTTGCAAGCGTCTCGAGAAGATCCTTCAGCTTTCTCGTTTCGAGCAACTTTTGTCGCAGCTCGAACTTGATCGCCATGTGCGCGGCCACTCCCCACGCCTGACGCTCCTCAGACTCCGTGCTCTGAATGAGCCCGACGACCTCGGGCGGAATCCGGCGGTGAAGCGCGACATACTCTTCGAACAGGGTGAGGACGCGGTTAGCGAGCGCCCGCGTCTCTGTCTCGGGGCCGCTGTCGACCCATTCCATCGGCTCCGCAACTGCACGCATGAACGGACCACCGGACACATACCGGGTGATTCGAGCGCGCGCGAAGCCTTCGACGAGCACCCGCGTGCTTCCGTTCGGGAGACGTGCAACCTGCAACACGCGACCGAGTACACCAACGCGGTGAAGATCTGAAGCCCCCGGCTCCTGCGTCTCGCCTTCTTTCTGTGCGACAAGAAGAATGAGTTTATCGCTTTCGGCCGCAGCTTCGATCGCGGCCAGCGATGGCTGCCGGCCGACGAGCAGCGGAATTACGACGTACGGAAAAATGACAACTTCGCGAAGTGGCAGAACCGGAATGCGGGCCAAGGGCTGCACGGTTTCGCCATCGCGTGTGAATTCGTGGGTCAATGTATGTGGTTGTTAGTGCGGTACGCGGTACCGGGAGTCAGATACCCGATATCCGGCATCCGATAACCGGTACCGGCGCTTACTACGCTTCCTTCTTGCGCCGAACCGGCGAGATCTCGAGAAGCGGCTGCGTGCCATTGGTGATGCACGACTCGGTGACTTTAACTTCGACGACGTCCTCGCGGCTCGGCAGGTCGAACATGACCTCCATCAGCACTTCCTCGAGAATCGCACGAAGTCCGCGTGCGCCTGTGCCGCGCTTCAGGGCTTTCTGCGCGATGGCTGCGAGTGCGCCTTCATCGAACGTGATTTTCACCTCTTCGAGACCGAACAGCTTGGTGTACTGCTTCGTGAGCGCGTTTTTCGGCTCTTTCAGGATTCTGACGAGCGACTTCTCGTCGAGCGAATCGAGCGCGACCGTCACTGGCAGGCGGCCGACAAGCTCCGGGATCATCCCGTAGCGAAGAAGATCATCTGGCTCGACTTCCGCGAACACCTGAGTCGGATCGGCTTCCTTCTTCCCCGTAGCGTTGTTGAACCCGATTTGACGACGGCCTGTGCGCGCCTCGATGATCTTCTCGAGGCCGTCGAATGCTCCGCCGCAAATGAAGAGAATGTCCTTGGTGTTCAGCTGGATGTATTCCTGCTGCGGATGCTTGCGGCCGCCCTGTGGTGGAACTGAAGCGACTGTTCCTTCGATGATC
>JANYKY010000120.1 GCA_025357975.1 Gemmatimonadaceae bacterium | reverse complement strand
GCGGCCATACGACGGCGAAGCTCCCAGTAGAGAATTGGAACGACGACCATAGTGAGCACAGTCGCGACGATAGCTCCGCTCATAAGCGCGACAGCCAGGCCCTGGAAGATTGGATCTAGAACCATCACGAGGCCGCCGACTACGACAGCAGCTGCCGTGAGGGCGATCGGTCTGAATCGAACGGTTCCAGCTTCAAGCACAGCGTCGCGCAAAGATTTTCCTCTGGCTTCCGCGAGTTGGATGAAATCCACGAGAAGAATCGAGTTGCGGACGATGATCCCCGCGAGCGCGATCATTCCGATCATGGACGTTGCAGTGAAAAACGCACCGCTGATCGCATGCCCGGGCAGAATTCCAATCAGGGTGAGCGGAATCGGCGTCATGATCACAAGCGGGATCTTGAACGACTGGAACCAGCCCACTACGAGCACGTAGATGAGCACGAGGACGATGGCGAACGCGAGACCGAGGTCGCGAAACACCTCGATCGTCACCTGCCACTCGCCATCCCACTTGATCGCTGTCTCCGTCAGTTTCGACGGCTGCACAGCGTTGTATCGCGCGATGCGTGCTCCATCGACGCGGATCGCATCGAGCTTCCTGTTCATCGCGAGAATCGCGTATACGGGCGACTCGACCGCTCCGGCCACATCTCCCGTCACATAGATCGCAGGGCGAAGATCCTTCCTCACTCGGTTGCTTTCCATGGTGCCGTTCGAGACCGCCACAAAGCGCGCAAGAGGCTGTGGTCCGGTGGCTGTCGCGACTGGCAGAGAAAGCAGCGCATCCACTGACGAGCGCTGATCGCGAGGAAGTCTCGGAACGATTTGAGTTCCCTCCCTGGCGGTAGCCGATGACGCAATGCCGGTCGGCGCCCCTGAAAGACCGAGATAGAGAGCCTGCGTAATCTGCTCGGCAGTCGCTCCCGCCTCGGCAGCACGCACGCGGTCAACACGGAAGGTTTTCTTGTCCTGCGGCGCCTCAACTGTCCAGTCAACGTCGACGACGCCCGGTGTCGTCTCAAAGACCATCTTTACCTCACGAGCTGCCTTGAGCCGGGTCGCATCGTCTCCCGCATACACTTCGGCGACGAGCGTAGAGAGAACCGGCGGCCCCGGTGGAATCTCTGCGACTTTTGCAGAGGCATGATAGGAACGGACGATCGAATCGATCCCGGGTCGAACCGCGACGGCAATTGCGTGACTCTGGCGCGACCGGTCGCCCTTGCCGACGAGATTGACCTGTACATCGGCGACGTTCGGCCCGGACCGCATGAAGTAGTGGCGAACGAGACCGTTGAAATTGAATGGAGCCGCCGTTCCCGCGTAAACCTCTGTGCTCTTCACTTCCGGAACGTGTCGGAGATAGCTCGCGACATCCTGGCCGAGCGCGTTCGAGGTCTCAAGTGTGGTGCCTTCGGGAAGATCGAGTACGACCTGGAATTCACTCTTGTTGTCGAAGGGCAACATCTTCACCTTAACGGCCTGCAGAAATACAAGGCCCATCGATATCAGAAGCAGCGCGACCACCGCCCCGTAGAATCCGAACCGACGCGCGCGATTTTCCATCAGGCCCGTCATCAATCGCGAATAAAATCGTGCGAATCGCGAGGGTTTCTGAATTTGGACGTTACCATCCTGGATTCCGACAGGCACGTGCACATGGCCCTTGAGAAGCCGGTACGCGAGATAGGGAGTCACGGTGAACGCGACTGCGAGTGATGCGATCATCGCCACCGATGCGCCGATGGGTATCGGCCGCATGTAGGGGCCCATCATTCCCGACACGAACGCCATCGGGAGAATCGCGGCGATAACCGTGAAGGTCGCGAGTATCGTCGGATTGCCAACTTCATCGACAGCTTCGACAGCAGCTACCTCAGGCGTGCGGTCGCCCATCTGGAGATGCCGGTACATGTTCTCGACGACAACAATTGCATCGTCCACGAGTATGCCGATCGAGAAGATCAGTGCGAACAACGTGATTCGATTGAGCGTGTAGCCGAGTGCGTAGTACGCGAACAGTGTGAGCGCGAGAGTCACTGGCACGGCGACAAGAACAACCGCGGCTTCGCGCCATCCGAGGAACAACCAGATGAGTACGGTCACTGACAGCGTCGCTATGAGGAGATGCAGGATGAGTTCCTGAGCCTTGTCGCCCGCTGTCTCACCGTAGTCACGCGTTATATCGAGCGTCACTTCGCGCGGGAGCAACCTTCCTTTCGATGCTACGACGCGCTCTAGTACCGAGCGCGTGACTTGGGTGGCGTTTGCGCCTTTGCGCTTCGAGACAGCAATCGTGACCGCAGTCTCGCTGTTGCCGCTTCTGCCTTTGTGTGAGACGTAGGTCGTTGCCTCAGCAAACCCTTCAGCGACATCGGCAACGTTGCGCAGGTACACTGGAGCGCCGTTACGGGCTGAGACGACGACGCTGCCAACCTCTGTTGGATTTGAAAGCGGTGCGCCGACATCGACGCGGTAGACCTTGTCCGCTTCCGAGAACTCACCGGCTTGAAGGCGCGCATTCGCTCCCTTCAGTGCCACCGCAACTTCGCCGGCTGTGACTCCGCTCGATGCGAGACGCGCTGCATCGACAGTCACAAGAAACTGGCGTGGCTCGCCACCGACTATGAATGTCTGAGCAACTTCGGGCACGGTCCGGATCTCATCCGACAGCTGCAGCGCGATTTGGCGCAGCAGGTTTGCATCGTATGTGCTCGAGTGAAGCGTGAGCGTGAGAACGGGAACGTCATCGATCGAGTGCGGCTTGACGATCGGAGGGAGCGCGCCACCTGGTGCTTCATCCATCGCGCCCGCGAGCTTCGCATGAACCTTTGTGACACTCTTCTCCTGGTCTTCGCCAACCTTGAATCGCACGGTGACGACCGCGTAGCCGTCTCCCGCGAGCGAGTAGACGTGGTCGACACCCGCTATCTCCATCATCCGCTGCTCGATCGGACGCGCGAGGAGATTCTCGGCTTCACTCGCCGACGCGCCCGGCATGGCCGAGATCACGTCGATCATGGGCACGGAGATCTGGGGCTCCTCCTCGCGCGGCGTCGCGAGTATGGCAAGAAGTCCAACGGCGAGCGATGCGAGTGTTATCAGTGGCGTCAGCTTGGACTTGAGGAACGCGTGCGCGATCCGTCCCGAAATTCCCATGGATCAGGTTCTCCCACCGACAGTCGCGGCAGTGTTCGCCGGAACGATTACGACATCGCCCACACGGAGCCCGGAATCGATTTCGACAACGCTGCCGCTGCTGCGGCCGAGCCGAACCCATCTGACTTCGTCCCCGTCGTTAGTCCGGATCGTGAGGCCGGTGAGGTCCCCTTCGCGGATAACCGCATTGAACGGCACGACCAGCGCCCGACGCGATCCCAACATCACGAGAAGAGTCGCGGTGCTTCCGGGCAGGAAATTGCCAACAGCGTTGGAGACGAGAGCGTTGATCGCGTAAAGATTGCCTGATGTGGCTGGAACGATGCCTTCGATTACAGCAGAAACTGGACGGTTCTCGACGAGAGCATTGATGCGTTGACCACGGCGAAGTCCGCCCGCGACATCGGGAGTTGTATTCGCGACGATTCGAAGCTGATTGCCGTCCTGCACAGTCATCAACGGCGAGCCTGGTGCTGCAAAAGCACCCGGGTCTACAAAGCGTTTGGTGACCACACCGGTGAATGGAGCGCGAACCGTCGCATACCTTGCCACTGCCGCCAGCTCTGACGAAGACGCGTGCGCGGCGCGCAAACCGGCTTCGGCGCGAAGCAGTCCAGTCTCGACTGCATCAAGTTGCGCGCGTGTTGCTGCGCTGTCGGCGTATAATGCGCGAAAGCGAACGGCCTGCGTCGCGGCGTCGTGATGCACCGCTTCCGCTTCAGCGATGGACGCAGCAACCTGAGAATTCTTCGCAGCGAGATCGCGAGCATCTATCCGCACGAGAGTCTGTCCTGTAACGATGCGATCACCTTCATTAGCGAGCACCTCGAGGACGGTTCCCATCAGCTTCGTGCTGAGTGTCGCCTGGCGAAGGGGCGTTGCGGTGCCGGACACCTCGAATACCGTCTGGACGGTGGTGTCCTTAACTGTGTAGGCGGTTCCGGCTACCCTGTGAGGTGTTTCACTCGGCTCCGGTTTCGAAGGCGCGCATGCGGCGGCGGAAAAAAGTAGTGCGCCAGCCGCAGCGCGAACCGTGTGAGAAATATCCATCAGGAGCTCAGTATTGTTGATCGTGAGTCATTCATGGTGTGTGGTGCTGGCCTGGATTGAACGATCCCCTGGCACTCGTCGGCAGCTCATCCAGCGCTTCGAGCGATCCGGGATCTTTCCCGATTGCGCGGAGACGCTCCGCCGCCGCGTCGATTGCGCTCCAGCGCGCTTGCGAGAATCCGAGCGCACTCTGTGTTTCAGTTGCCTGCGCGTCGAGCAGTTCCGCTATCGGTGCGAGCCCTGCTTCGTACTTCCGGCTGACAATGCGGTGAGCTTCAGCGCTTTGCGCTACTGCGCGCTCGGCGATCGAGAGTCGGGTGAGAGCCACTTGAAGGGCGGTCAGCGTCTGGTCGAGCTCGAGTTGCGCGTTTGCCCGCGCAGCGTCGGCCTGCGCGCGAGATGCGTCGCCACGCGCATTTGAAGCGCGAAGGGCGGCGATATCACCTGCGTTGGTGAACGGGCTCCACGTCGCCATGATGCCGATCGTCCAGTTCTTGTCGCCGCCAAAAGGTCTGTCGGGAGAATTCCAGTCGTAGCGCGCGAACGAATTGACGCGCGGAAGCATCAGCGAGCGTGCGCGCGTCGCGTCTGCCCGTGCTGCATAGAGCTCTTTGAGAGCGGCGTCGACGTCGGCCCTTTCGACGGGCATTACTGCGGCTGTGACGTCTGAGGCGACGGCGCGAATCCGATCACCTGACGGAAGCGCCGAAGGCGACACCGGCGAAGCCGAGCCAGCAACAGAGTTCAGACCGAGAAGGATCGCAAGGCTGCGAAGCGCGTTCGATAAGCCTCCTTCAGCTTCCGCAAGTTGAGCATCGATGTCGCCGGCTCTGACCGATGCGAGAAGAGCGTCAGATCTTGTAGCGAGGCCCTGGCGCACCAGCGACTCCGCCTGCTTCACGTGAGCGTTGGCTGCAAGCGACGCCGCGCGCAGTGTCGATGCACGCTCGCTTCCGAGTGACGTGCGGTAGTAGGCACGCACGACATCCGCTCGCGTTGACAGCCTCGTCCACTCTTCAGATGCCCGGCTGGCGTCGGCGGCATATCTGGCCGACCGACGTCCAGTCCATGCATCGGCGTTGAAGATTGGTTGCTCGAGCACGACTGCGCCCTGATGGTTGCCTAGTGGTTGGGGATAATTAAGGCGCTGAGGATCGAAATTAGCTTGCGAGACCGTTCGCTGTCTCAGTGTCGAGCCGAAGACGCCGATGGGGTCTGTGGTTCTGACGTAACCAGCCTCGAAATGCATTGATGGCAGGATGCCCTTGAGTGGCGCGATAGCCTGAGCAACCTGTGCGGCTGTCTGGGCTGAGGCGATGCGATTGCCGTAGCCTGAACGGTCGCCCTGTAGCAGGGCGTCGTGAAGCGAGAGCTGCGCTCCGGCGTTTTGAACCACCGCAGAGACTGCAGTGAAGACGAGAATGCCGGCTGCGGCTCGTACGAGTTGCCGCAATCGCGCATAGCATGTAACTTTCATCATAATTGGTTATATAATCTTATAGTTATATAGTTATGTCAAGGGAAGCGATCTGAAGCACCGCCCTGCTTCGTTATGCGGAATGCACGTCTGTCTCGCAGACTCAAAGGAAAAACGGAATGGAACTCGTTGAAACAGGAACAAGGAGAGCTGGCTCACCATACCCGCGGCTTTGCGGGTTAGGAGTGGCGTTGACGATGGCAGTGACCGCCATACTCACGACCGCCTGCCCCGGTCCGTTGGCCGCCCAGGCCGGAATGGTCCCTATGGCCGGCAAGGACACTGGGGCAGCTCATCGCAGGAGCCCACGTATGAAAGACATGATGGGTGCTCCACTGCCTTTTGGCATCATGATCGGACAGGCAAACCGATGGATGGTCGGCTATCAGTACATGTTCGAGAAACTGGACGGCATGCTGGACGGCATGCGCGCGGTCAGTCAGACGGATGTTCTTAAGCGATTCGATACGACGCCGACCGATATGACAATGCGAACGCACATGGGCATGATCATGTATTCGCCGACCGATAGATCAGCGCTCATGGCAATGCTCCCGTATGTTGAAATGTCGATGGGAGAATTTCACCGCGACGGCACCCGATCTAACGAACGAAGCCAAGGGATTGGCGACCTCGAATTGCGCGGACTGTATTCTCTGTATTCGGCTAACGACCAACGGAACAGGATTCTGGCGGATTTCGGTGTCGCGCTACCTACCGGCTCGGTCAACCAGCTCGACGCCGAAGGGAAGCGCACGGAATATCCGATGCAGACGGGCTCGGGCACATATTCGCTGCTGCCGGGGATTGTTTATCTCGGGGAGGCGTTGCCGTGGAGCTGGGGCGGAGAGTTGAGCTCCACGCTGCGGCTTGGCAGCAACGAGCACGGTTACAGACTGGGCAATCGGTACGAGCCGAAAATCTGGATCGCGCGCGAGTTGACCAGGTCGGTGAGCCTTTCAGTGGGCGCAACCGGAGAGTCGTGGGAAAACATCCACGGCTCGGATTCTCTGCTCGATCCTTCCGAGGAGCCCACAAAGGACCCAACCCTACAAGGCGGAAAGCGCCTCAATACCTCGGTTGGAGTCACGTTTCATGCCCTGAGTGGGTTTTTCAAGGGACAGCAGCTCCTGGCCCAGGGTGACCTCCCAGTCGTGCAATCCCTGAACGGCCCTCAGTTGAAAAGGAAATACATGCTCAGCATCTCATGGCAGCTGGGGTTCTGAAGTGATGAACCAATCGGCGGCATGGATGGGTGGAGGAATGTGGATCCTGCCGGCGATCGGCGTGCTGGTGGTAGTCCTCCTCGTCGTGCTTGCCAGCAGTCACTCAAGGAAATAAATCGTTGCATCGCAACTGCTTTGAATTAAACCCTGCCACCGTAAAAGTCGATGTTGATCATACTCCCCGTGAACAAGACAGTCAGCAGAACCGCTACGGACCTCGAGGCGGCAGTCAAGGCGAATCACTTTGGCGTCATGCAGGTACACGATCTCAAGGAGACAATGACGAAGAAAGGCGTAGCGTTTACGCACGAATGCCTGATCTTCGAGGTATGCCAGCCTGAGCAAGCGAAGAAAGTGCTTGACGAAAACATGAGCATATCCACCGCACTGCCGTGCAGGATTTCCATTTATGAAGAAGGTGGGAACACTTACTTGGCTACCTTGAAGCCGACCACGCTTCTGGCAATGTTCAACATTCCGCAACTGGCAGAAGTGGCCCAGGAAGTCGAAGGCGTAATTTTGAAAATCATGAACGAAGCGGCATCAGAACAATTGGCTGGCGTTCTATAAGGCCCTCTGGCTGGCGGTAACGTCCCGGGCTGATTCTAACCGCAACGACGGGCGCACTCCCGGCAGGCGGTCGATGCGTATTCTGTGCTCCGAAGGAAGTGGCCGCCGCATACAGTTTAGGGTCTGGCGTCGGCATTGGGGTGGGCGTGGTCGCCCGGTGGCGAGCGTCAAACCCAGTGGAAGAGAAAAACTCGCCATCTCCAGGTGAGACAACGAGTTCCCTAATAGCAGGGGCGGGACTCAAGCGAGCGGCACCGAGCGGCTGCCAACTGCGTGAAATCGAAGCAAGGCCATACAACAATGACTACATCAATCGCGAGGTGTGTCCTGACACTTCTGCTTTGTTTCTACTGCACTTGAATGCTACCGGCCGAAGCTTTCTGCGCGCCCGCGAAGAATATCGCCGTGACGTTGTATCCGCCTGCGGGAACGTTACCCGTGAGGAGTGCGTCGACTTGACCTACGACCACGCTTTCTCCGGCATTCAGCAGCTTTGTATATATGGCCGTAAGGCACGGTCCCTTGAGAGGGTCGACTTCGTAGCTAGTGGGCTTTTGGCCCGCGCTTTTTGAATCAACGCGCACGGCGACGGAGCAGGGGCTATAGGAGACAGAAATCGCGTTCGAATCAGTGTTTGTCACTACGCCAGAGACTCTGACTTTAGTGGGGCTGACGCTAAGAACCTCAGTCATCGCCGAGTAGGCGAAGTGACTTGGCTGAACCGGCTGTACAGTATCTGTGGTTCCGCTGGCACCGAGCAAAATCGCAACGAAAGGCACTACTCTGACAATCGCAGTTTTCATACGCATCCTTGAATAGAGTTGAGCTTATTACAGTCTCCTATCACAGACGCCATGTGGATAACCTTTCTGTTATTGTCCAGTCCGTTGATATGTCAGCTCTGCGCGATTGTACCAATTGCTTACTAGCGAGATGGTTTCGCCGATGACTACGCCAGTGTCATTGCCGGTGCAGAGGGCGTTCGGCGCGCAAGGAGTGAACGAGCCTATCTTAACCGTGCGGTTACCGAACCGAAATTTTTGGTTGAACGACGCAGGAATAGTCCTGTTCACTCCAGTCGCGGAGTTTTCTTCTCTGATCGTCCTCGCGCGGATAACGCCGCCCTTACTGTCGAATGTCAAAGTCTCCGAAAGCAGGGTGTAACGCCAAGGGGGCGAGGCCGGGGAATGTCCCTTTCTTAGTTGAAATTCCGGTGATGTCGCTGATGATGCGGCTTACGCGATGCCGCGAGCCGGGACCGGGGGCGGATGACGGCTGGCTTCGGGGCGATCGAATACTCGGTAGGCGGTTTGTGCTTTCTGGCTGGCTTCATTGCTTTCCTCGCGGCTGTGGGAGTTATCTGAGTCTTGCCTCATTATACTCCCATTATTGGGATGCTGTCAATAGTGGGAGTCCCACTATTGACATTATTCCCACTTCCGGCATATCTTCGTATCCTATGCAGATGCGCATCCGGTTCCCT
>JANYKY010000043.1 GCA_025357975.1 Gemmatimonadaceae bacterium | reverse complement strand
CTGGCAGTCCTTCAAAATCTTCGATTTGACACTCGGCCTGGTCCATACAGCATTACGGCGAGCATGGCCGGAGTCGGCTCGGTGGTTTTTTCTGCCTACTCCGTCGGCGGCACGCTGATCGCGACGTACGATCTCCGAATGCCGGGCGTATCAGGTCATTACCAGTTATTCGACGATGGAACGTACCGCCGCGGTTATGACAGGAACGGGTCGACCCAATGGAGCCGTCGTGAGCCGTTTATCAGGCGAAGCGAGGGCAGGATCGAATTCTATATCGATGAGGCGAGCGCTGGACTTTCGAGCGACTTCTATGCTTTGCAAAACTACCTCTTTGCGGTTGGAACATTAACGGGCAACACGATGACAGTTCAGTATCCAAATAACAGCGAATTCGAGGACGAGGAGTACACCCTGGCTAACTAGCGAATCTCGTCCAGATCTTCGCGCGATCGAGCAAGCTGAGCGGGGACGAAGTGAATCATAGCGCGGACCGCTTGATAGTTGCCTCTGGGCAGCCCGCGACCCGTTCGAGCCCTGAAGGCTTGATGTTGCTCAGAGCTTGCCGTGCGGTACCGTTCGCGCGCGCTGTGAGCCATGGGGGTCCCCACCCGTCCATGTCCATCACCACCTGCACGTTCCTTGTCGGGCGGATCTGTTCGGCATCGGGGACCATGTCCTCGCGGAAGCGGTGCACGATGAGGATCTTGGGGGGAAGCTTCTTGTCCGTCACGAGCTTGTCGAGCGTGTTGATCACGTAGTTGACGTCTTTCGAATACATCTGCCCGACCTTCGAGCTCGGTCGCAAGCCTTCGTGCTTGTAGTGCATGTAGAACTCAGGGTCTATTCCCAAGTGAACGTCGGGGCGTTCGAGATACTTGAGAAGTGGCGGGAGCTCCTGCTCCAGAGTGCTGTGGCTCGCCTGAATGTCCAGGATGAGAAGGCCCTTGCGGCTTTGCGCCCACTTGTATGTCTGCTCGATCGTCGCCGGCGCTTCGCGGCGGCGCCACATCCCGTCGGCCCCGGGCGCCCCTTGGGCGACGAGGGTGACGAGGTGGATTGCCGGGATGAGAGACGTCCCCGGTTCAGCCGCCTTCCACTGCGCGACGGTGCGGTCGAGCATCGCGAGCATCTGTTGCTCAGGATACTCGCCAATCACGCCCATTTTCTTCGAGTGCGGATTGCCGTAGTAGGCAATGATCCTCTTCTGCGGGAAGAGCGCACCAGGGGCGGCGGCAGGACCTTTTGGCCAGCTGGCCAGCATCCGCTCACCGGTACGAATCGCGGCGTTGAACGTTTCCTGGTCCTGCTTCGAGCGGCCGGGCAACAGCGTGCCGACGGTCTTCTTGCCCGGGTCGCTCGCGGTGGTGCTGTCGGTTTGCGCGGCAGGCGGCGTGGATGCGGAGTCGGTCGATGGGCGCGATTTGGCAGAATCGGGCAGGCTCGCGGCAGCTACGCCAGTGGTGGGCGCGGCAGCAGGCGAGCTGGCTTTAGAGGCCTTGGCCTCTTTGGCGGTGCTGGTGTCGGCAGCCTTGGCCGAGCAACCCAGAAGGACGACGGCGAAGGTGAAACGGGGGAGAAATTGGAGGCGGACGGACATTGGAAGTATGAATGGTGAGCGGAATCGGGACGTTCGCGGACAGCGCCGCTCGTCCTCGCTGGGGGCGGTAGTCTAGCAAGTTGTACCCCACGAAGCGTCTACCGTATCATTTGCGTACGTGTAAGGCGGACTCGGATCTGCTGCTGATCCGGAAAGCGCGGACAGTGGTCCCATTAGGCTTTCGATTTTCTCGGCAGGCGTTTGTCGAATCTATACTCGTCAACCGCGGTGATCCGAAACCGGTGGAACTCCGAACGCGCCGGCGAGATGCCCTAGGGCGTTGCCTTTCCCCGTTCTAGCGCGAGGGCTTCGCGCAGCTCCCGCATCGTGCTGATAAAGACAGTCGCACTCTCGGGAGAATTCCGTTTGAGGTCTTCGGAAGCGGATCCTCCTACGAAAAGCTTTGCGCGACTTGGCAGTTTCTTCTCGAGCTCCTGAAGCTTCGACGCGCGTCCTGCTTTTCGCTCTGAGAGGATCATGCTTACGCCAATTGCTCGCGCGCCGGTGCGCGCTGCAGTCTCCGCGATGTCCTGCGCCGGCAGATCGGCGCCGAGGTAGATGACGCGCCAGCCTTCGCTTGCTGCAGTGGCGGCGGCCATGAGTGCACCGTTCGCGTGGCGTTCTCCTTCGAGAGTCGCAATGACAATCGTCGGGTTGCCTTCACCTGCGGTAAGGAGCGGGGAGAGATCGCTGACGACGCGCTGAATTACTGCTGTCGCGAGATGCTCCTGTGAGAACGTGATTCTGCCCGCGTGCCATTCGTCACCCATCTTCCGCATGAGCGGCGCGGCGATGGAGTCCAGGAAAAACACGAGGCCGTAGCGCGCAGCATTCCGTCTGAGCAATGCCTCGAGGCCGTTAGGGTCGAGCGCCTCGGCCAACCCGAACGCCTGATCGACGACCGTGTCGGGCTCGCCGGCGGGGATGAAGCGAGCGGGCTGCGATGCGCGTGCCTCTTCGGTGTCTCGTACCAGGTCCTCGAGTTTTGCGTTGCTCAGGGCGGCGACGTGAGAGATGCCGTGACCTCCGCGCGTCGCGCGATGGAGCAAGGTCAAGCGCTCGATGTCAGCATCCGAGTACAGGCGCTGCCCGCCCGCAGATCTCTGGGGCTCGACCACGGAATAGCGTCGCTCCCAGACGCGCAGAACGTCGGCCGTGAGGCCGGTGCGTTCCGAGACTACTCCGATGGGATGGCGTGGCGATGCGCTTTTACTCATCTGACGAAGATCGGGACCTGTCGAGGTTGTGTCAAGGAAGAAAGCTGGACAAAGGCTTGACAGTCACTAGCCACCTAGCTACAATCCTTAGACACGACTTGGACAAACACCGAAAACGTCAGCCGAAAGCAATCGCAGACACTCAAATCTTTCACCCGCTCGGCCATCGCCGCAGCGATTCTCACGGCGCCGGCACTCAGCTCGGCCCAGACATCAACCAAGGCTAAAAAAATGAACGACATCGTCGCAGTAGCAGCAGGAGCTGGCCATTTCAACACGCTGGTTGCAGCGGTCAAGGCAGCAGGTCTCGTCGAGACGCTTCAGGGCGCAGGTCCATTCACGGTTTTTGCTCCGACCGATGAAGCTTTCGCAAAGCTTCCAAAGGGCGCGATCGAAGCGTTGCTCGCTGACAAGGAAAAGCTCGCTGCGGTTCTTACGTACCACGTCGTACCGGGTAAGGTCATGGCCGCTGATGTCATCGCCATGGGCGGTGGTCAAGTCACGACCGTCAACGGCGCGCCGGTCAACATCACGATCAAGGACGGCAACGTGTACGTCGATGGAGCACAGGTTGTCACGGCCGACATTCAGGCATCGAACGGTGTGATCCATGTCATCGACGCGGTAATTCTTCCGCAGCCTGCGCTCGCCGGCGCCGGCAAGTAGGGATCTATAATGAAGGAGTATGTGCTCGAGAGATCAGTATGGGTCTCGAAGCCCCTGTCCGAAGTGTTTCCATTCTTCGCGGCAGCTGAGAATCTCGAGCGCATCACTCCGCCGGAGCTTGGCTTCAAGATCCGGTCAAAGCTTCCAATCGAGATGCGTCCAGGGGCGCTCATCGATTATCGCGTGAGTCTGTACGGAATTCCGATGAAATGGCGGACGGAGATCACGAAATGGAATCCGCCACATTCATTCTGCGATACTCAGCTCGTCGGTCCCTACGCGAAGTGGGTTCACACGCACGAGTTCATTGAAGAGCACGGTGGGACGACGATCATCGACCGCGTTGTCTACGCTTTGCCATTCGGGCTTCTTGGCAGGCTTGTCCATCCTCTTATCACGCGGCAGCTGAAAAGGATCTTCGACTTCAGGCAATCAGTGATGAAGAGCGAGTTCGCCTTAGAACCGAGATAAGAGTTTGGCAAGCGACTCGAGATAGCCTGGAGCTAGCCCCTTTAGCTTCGGTAGCTCGCTTCCCAAGCGGAAAGCCGGTAAGCGTCGCGAAGAGGGCCCTGTTTTACGTTGTCGAACGCAACAACCGTGGCGGCCTTGTTGGCGCCTGCATAAATGCGTCACGCATCAAATGCGCATTGAGAACTGGATCCTTATTGCTGTTTCGTGCACACGCGTCTGTGCAAAGAGCCTAGCGGATTCAGCTTCGAACGAGTCGGCCAGCCGAGAGGCGTCCCCGGCTGATACTTTGGGTTCGCGGATAAGCCGCCAACACTCGTCGAACGACCTCACGCGAGCGCGGTTCAGCTTCAAAGTACCTCCAGAAGCCGCGGCGATCTCTTCTACCGTCATCGAAAATCAGCGACAACATCGATCGGGTTAGTCCGAATCCCAAGGCCACCTCGTGTTCGATGGAAACGTTCGCGTCGACAAAATCGGTTGACACTGGCTCGCGGAATTTGGTGCCTTTGATTTCGGCATATCGACGGTTTTGCTGGCTTAGCGTAACTCCGGCACGCGCGAGTTTGTTGAGGGTTGCACCTGTAACCCGGGGCCAACGAAATGATTCGAGGTAGAAACGGTTTAGGTGCACCCCCCCGACTAGGCGGCGCACTTGCCAATCGAAAACGAGTGAGTTCAGGACTGCCAGTGCAGCCATAGCCAACTGCTCACGGTCAAACAGCAAGTTTGGTGCAGTGTTACCGGATCTCCAACCTTGGGGAACAGGGCAGGCGAGAACCGTTCTCGTATTTGTGGCCGAAGTAATATTGCGGATGGCAAGCCTGTAAGCATTCTCTCGCGACGGGGCTGCCACGTATTAGAACTACACCTTGCCGAGTCCGACACGTTCCATCTGCCTCCGCTTGTAGCTCGCAGTGGCTTTCCATCCGTGTAGCAAGCTTGTTTGAGCCTTACGCTGACAAACACGCCAGAAGCGCAACGATTCTCTTATCCACCGTCGACAACAACGGCGTTCGACATAAGATGCAAGAATCGGTGCCGATACATCTCGTACAAGGGTCTACCGGCGAGACTAAGATTGCGGTCTCTGTTCATACTGGCGTCGATGGTCGTTCATGCCATGTGTGTAGACACCCGGATCGTTCGGTGGGATCGTCCGGATTGCGATCGCTCAGTGTCACAGAGACTGCAAGCCGCAGTGGGCTGTCACCCGAAGTGATCCAAACTGGTATGGCCGATGGATCAATGGTGATCACCTCGGCCATAATCGACCAAGTCAGAGTGTACGCTCCAGACATGGCCGCGCTTCTCGTCGCTGCCGCCGAGCGGGGTAAGGATCTTTGCGGTGCATTGGGCGTCCTGAGAGCCACCTTTGGAATTCGCGAAGGGCCACAGGAAGCATCCGTCCCCTTCGTTTCTGCTCTCGCAGGCGTTCTTGCAGCCGCGGAGATCGTCAAGCTCGAGTTGCGCCGGCAAGGCCTGTTGGCCGCCCCGATTCTGGACAACGGGCTGGAATTGGACCTCGCCCGCGACTATAGCCGACATAATGTCTTGTCTTTTTTGTGAGCCGCAGTCTACGAGTTGCCTCCTGTGTGGTGATCGGGCCGATAAAGTCCACGCCGTCTACGATGCGAGGTCACGGGAAACGATATTACATTAGAAGCAATGACAGGGGTGCCCGCCCTCCTCCTCAATCCGGAGTCGGAGAGACGCGAGCTGAGAAAGTCCCTCAGAACCTGACCCGGCTAATACCGGCGTAGGGAGTCACAGTGGAATCACGTACCCAGATGACCTTCGCGCGGCGCGGAGAAATTACCGACGCCATGCGCTTTGTCGCAGACCGCGAAGAGCTCACACCCGAAATAATCAGAGAAGAAGTTGCCGCCGGCCGACTGGTCATCCCCGCTAACATCCGGCACCTGAATGGCGCCCTAGAGCCCATGTGCATCGGCAAAGTCGCCCGCGTTAAAATCAACGCCAACATCGGCAACTCCGCGGTCTCGTCTGACATAAACGGCGAAATCGACAAGCTCGCCATGGCAGTCAAATACGGCGCCGACACGGTCATGGACCTGTCGACCGGCGGAAACATCGATGCAATAAGACAAGCGATCATCGACACCTCGCTTGTCCCAATCGGAACGGTCCCGATCTACCAGGCAGTCCAACAAGAGAAAGAGCTCGAAGAGCTCACCGCGCAGGATCTGCTCGACATGATCGAGCACCAGGCAAAGCAGGGCGTGGACTACATGACAATTCACGCCGCGATTCTGCTCGAGCATCTCCCGCTCGTGCATGGACGCACAACGGGAATTGTCTCTCGCGGCGGATCACTCCACGCAGTGTGGATGATGGCGCATCGCAAACAGAATCCACTGTACGAACACTTCGACGAAATCCTCGAGATCCTTCGCTACTACGATGTCACGATCTCGATCGGCGACTCGTTGCGTCCGGGTTCTCTCGCCGACGCATCCGATCGCGCACAATTCGCCGAGCTCGACACCATGGGCGAGCTGACGCTGCGCGCATGGGAGCGCGACGTACAAGTCATGATCGAAGGCCCCGGCCACGTGCCGATGGATCAGATCGAGATGAACGTCAAGCGCGCGAAGCGCGTATGCCACGAGGCGCCGTTCTATACGCTCGGACCTCTCGTCATCGACATCTCGCCGGGCTACGACCACATCTCGAGCGCAATCGGCGCAGCACTCATCGGCTGGCACGGATCGGACATGCTCTGCTACGTCACGCCGAAA
>JANYKY010000030.1 GCA_025357975.1 Gemmatimonadaceae bacterium | reverse complement strand
CGCGATTCCGTCGGTTACGGGAATGGGCTTTACAAATCGACAGACGCCGGCAAGACGTGGATTCACCTCGGCCTCTCCGACACACAACACATCGGAAAGATTGCAATCGACCCGCGCAACCCGAATATCGTTTTCGTCGCGGCAATTGGCCACTTATATGCGGCAAATGCCGAGCGTGGGGTTTTTCGCACGATAGACGGCGGAAGAAACTGGAAGAGAGTTCTGTTCAAGAACGAGGACGTGGGCGCGGTAGAAGTCGTGATCGATCCGAGCGATTCGCGTGTTGTGTATGCCGGATTGTGGAATACGCGTCGTCCGCCGTGGTTCACCTACGCTCCGACAAATGGTCCCGGCGGTGGGATTTACAAGTCTGTAGACGGTGGAGATACGTGGGCTCAGCTCGATGCCGGGCTGCCGAAACAGGGCATCGGACGTACCGGGATTGCTGTTTCTCCGACGAACCCCAAACGTATTTACGCTGTTGTCGATTGTCTCGTTCCGGACGCGCAGCCGACAGTCGAGCCGCCACTTGGTACTCCAGTTCCCGCGACAACTGGCGGAGTTCGTACTGGTGCGGCCGCACCCCCGGGTCAGGGTGGGTTTTTTCGGTCCGACGATGCAGGTGCGACGTGGGTCAAAATGTCGAACGACATGGCTTTATGGGGTCGTGGCTGGTACTTCGAGAAAGTAACTGTCGATCCCAAGGATCCCGACACCGTGTATGTGCCTAACGTTGCAGTGAGCCGGTCGCGCGACGGAGGGAAAACCTGGGATGTCCTGCGTGGCTCGCCCGGTGGCGACGATTACCACCAGGCGTGGATCAATCCGGACGACACCAACATCATGATTGTCGCCAGTGATCAGGGTACGATCATAACGCATAACGCGAAGAGCGACGATCCGCGCAACGTCACCTGGAGCTCGTGGCTGAATCAGCCTACCGCTCAGCTTTACCACGTGTCGGTAGACTTTCGATTTCCGTATTGGGTGACAGCGGCGCAGCAGGACAGTGGAGCGGTCGCCGTGCGCTCGCGAGGAAAATTCGCCGAGATTTCGACACGCGACTGGGAGCCGATCGCGCCGGGTGGTGAGAGTGGATATACAGCGGGAGATCCGCTGAATCCGGGCGTGGTCTATGGTGGCAGCGGGACGCGATATGATCTGGAGACCAACACTCCGGTTCGCGGAACGACGTCGCCCAAATCGGCAGAAGCAGCACGCGCCGATTGGACGCAGCCGCTCGTGTTCTCTAAGGCAGATCCAAAGTCGCTTTACTATGCCGATCAGTTTCTGTTCAAGACTACTGACGGGGCGCGAACATGGACTCAGATCAGTCCCGATTTGACGCGGGTGGATGCGGGCGCCCCACCGACGCTCGATGCAACCGCTGCAGCGGCTACCGATCGCAACGCGAAGCGCGGCGTCATTTACACAATCGCTCCTTCGCCGCTCGTTGCGCCGATGCTCTGGATCGGGACCGATGATGGGCTGATACAGCTATCGGGCGACGATGGAAAAACGTGGCGAAACGTCACGCCTTCATCGATATCACCGTGGAGCCGTGTGACGATGCTGGACGCTTCGCATTTTGATGCCAGGTCGGCATATGCAAGCGTCGACCGTCACCAGCTTCAGGATTTTGATCCGTATATCTATCGCACGCGGGACGCGGGCAAGACGTGGCAGAAGATCGCGGGCGGACTTCCCTCAGGAGTCTACGTACATACGGTGAAGGAAGACCCACAGCGACGCGGGCTACTCTTCGCTGGAACCGAGCGCGCTGTCTATGTCTCTTTCGACGATGGAGATAATTGGCAGCCTTTCAGTCTCAACCTGCCCGTTACGTCGATGCGCGACATGCAGGTCTATCTCAACGACCTGGTCCTCGCAACTCATGGACGCGGCTTCTGGGTCATCGACGACATCAGCCCGCTCCGTCAGATCGACCAGAACGTAATGAAAGCAGATATGCACCTGTTCAAGCCCGCCGATACCGTGAATGTCATTGCGAGCGGGGACAACGGGACACCGCTTCAAAAAGATGAGCCGCAAGCGCAGAATGCACCGGCTGGCGCCGCCATCGACTACTACCTGAAATCGCCGGCAAGGGGTGCCGTGACGCTCGAGATCCTCGACGCGAACGGTGTGAGCCTGAGGAAATTCAGCACCGACCCCGCTGTTCAGACAGGTGCGCCGAGAGGACGGGTGAATGCGGGTGGGATTCCAAACGTATCCCCACTCTGGCGCAACGCCCCGGAGCCGTTTTCTGGAGCGGCTGGGATGCACCGCGTCATCTGGGACGCGGTTGCTCCTCAGGCTGCCGGTTCTGGCGGTGGCGGCGGGTTCGGGCGCGAGAGCATTCAGCTCACTGGCGCCTTCACGGCTCGACTTACGGCGAATGGAAAAACATTGACGCAGAGCTTTGTCGTAAAGCCTGATCCGCGGGAGCGAAAAGCATAGCGCGCCAGGATCTATATGTTAATCAATCTGGCACCATCGTTGCCTTTCCATCTGTAGGAATTACAGACGAGGAAACGATGTTTTCGATTCAGCGGGCCGCGCGAGGCGGCATGGCGATAATCAGCATTGCGGCGATGAGCGCATGCGGAAGTAACGGTGGTCTTGGCAACATCCTTGGCGGAGTGCTGGGTGGCCAGGGTCAGGGTCAAGGTCAGGGTGAGGTCTCGGGCACAGTCGAGAACATCAACACACGCAACCAGCAGGTTTCGGTAAGAATGTCCAACGGCCAGAACGTTACCCTGGACTTCGACAATCAAACTCAGGTCGTTTACCAGAACCAGAACTACTCGGTGAACAACCTCGAGTACGGCGACCGCGTCACCGCGAGAATTATCAACAGTAACAACAATCGTTACTACACGGACTTGATCCAGGTAGATCAATCTGTGTCTCGCAACGGCAACGTCAACGGCCAGGAAAATGTCCAGAGATTTGAGGGCACGGTTCGGGACATCGACAGGAGCAACGGCGTTTTCATATTATCGGGCAGTCGCAACGGCAGTATGACCGTATCTCTTCCCTACAATGCGCGGCGAGCTGACATCGACAAGTTCAACCAGCTTCGCTCCGGAGATTACGTACGATTGTATGGGGTCCTTCTCAACGATAATCGCGTAGAGCTCAGGAACTTCTGAACCGGTGCGGCGCCGCCGCTGCCGCTGGCGTCCCCGTGGGCCAGCCGACAGATTCAATCGAGCATCGAAGGACTCAGGAATGTGTCCACGGGGAGTGCCAAAAGTGCGGACAAGCGAGTGACGAACGATCTCAAGACGGTTCCGTCCATCGGACGTCGCCCGCACGATGACGAGCTCGATGTCTACGGCCTGACACACCCGGGAAAGGTGCGTCCCAATAATGAGGACCACTTCCTCATTGGCGCGCTTCAGAGACGGATCGAGATCTACCACACAAGCCTCCCCGATAGTCGCAGCCTCATGCATGGAGAACGCCTCGCGTTCCTTGCGCTCGTCGCTGACGGAGTCGGAGGTGCCCGCGCCGGTGAGGAAGCAAGCCGAATCGCTCTCGAACACGTCGCTCGCTACGTGTCGCAGTCCATGGATTGTTATTACAAAG
>JANYKY010000011.1 GCA_025357975.1 Gemmatimonadaceae bacterium | reverse complement strand
CCGGTCGCTTCGCTCCAGGTGACTGCTCGCTGAATCGCCTCGGCCTCGATGAAGTTCGGGCGCGTCATTCTGTGCAGCCGCGCGCCATACTTCTTCATCAGCTCAGGGGTATGATGCCGCTCGATGAGCTCGTCGAGCACGCGCGATGATTCCGCGTGAACGAGCAGCATCGTGTCGTACTCCTTCATTTTTTCGAGAGTCCCGAAAAGGGCACGGTCGTCTGATTGCCACCCCTCGCTCTCGTAGATCATGAATTCCTTGAAGGTGGTGAACCCGCGGTCCACCATCCCCCTGATCTGATCCTTGTGCTCGTTATAACGCGTGATGCAGATGTGAAATGTGTAGTCGATCATCGCCTTGCCTTCGGCGCGCGCCATCCACTTGTCGGCAGCATCGTTAAGCGAGTCACCAGCGTAGGGAATCGCGAAATCGATAAGAGTTGTAACGCCTCCGCGCGCACCTGCTCGCGTGCCCGTGCGGTAATCGTCGGCCGATACCGCGCCCATGAACGGCAGCTCGAGATGGACGTGAACGTCGAGCACTCCGGGAATCACGTGATGGCCTGACGCCTCGATGATTTTTGTCCCGGGTGACAACTGCAGGCCAGGTCCAATCGCACTGATTTTTTCGCCGGTGATGCCGATATCAGTAACACTCGTTCCACGCGGTGTCACGACGTTTCCACCCCTTACGATGGTGTCGAATTTCACGTCTGCTCCATTATAGAAGTCACGCTTTCCCGACAGTGCTTCGTATCAGGCATTGTGCGCCGCAGCGAGAAAGGCACTGTGAAGAACGTCAACCGCGAAGTCCGCGTCAGCAGCAGTGATGCACATCGGTGGCTTGATGCGAAGCACGGTATTGTCGATGCCGCCTTTGCCGATGAGCATTCCCATCTCGCGCGTCTCCTCCAGCACTTGCATTGCTTCCTGCTTCGCGGGCTCCTTCGTTCCGCGATCGCGAACCAGCTCGACTCCGAGCATCAGCCCCATTCCACGAACATCACCGACGACGCGATGCTCTTTCATCAACCTTTGAAGTCCAGTCTTGAGCCGGGCTCCGACGACGCGTGAGTTCTCCTGCAGTCCGTCCTCGTCGATCACATCGAGCACGGCATTGCCTGCCGCCATGCATACGGGATTCCCGCCAAACGTGTTGAAGTGAATTCGCTGAGTGAGCGCTTGAGCTATTTCCAGACGCGTGGTAACGGCGGCGAGCGGAACACCGTTTCCGATTCCCTTGGCCATCACGACGAAGTCGGGAATCACGTCGAAGTTCTGGAAGCCCCAGTAATGCTCGCCAGTGCTGCCGAAGCCCGTCTGCACTTCGTCAGCGATGCAGAGCCCGCCGTGCTCGCGCGTGATCGCGTACGCCTCCTTCAGGTAGTTCTTCGCTCCATAAGTGGCTCCGCCGACTCCCTGAATTGGCTCCGCAATAAACGCAGCGATTTTCCCAGTTGTCGAGAAGCGAATGATCTCCCGGATTTCAGCGGCACTTTTCGAAGCGATCTCCTCCGGTGTGCCGGTGAACGGGCTGCGATAAGGATCAGGATTGACCACGTGGTGAATCCCGCTGCTGACATTCGTCGGATACTTCCACGTGCTGTGCGACGTGAGCGTATTACTCGAAGGCGACGCCCCGTGATACGCATTGCGCAGCGCAATGACGTCATTGTTACCCGTAAAGAGCCGGGCCATCTGAATCGCGAGATCGTTCGCTTCGCTTCCACTGTTCACGAAGTACGTGACGTCCAGACCCTTTGGCATTTTCGACGCAAGCTTCTTTGCGAAGGTCGGCATTCCCGGATGCAGGTAGATCGTGGTGCCGTGCTGAAGCGTATCGACCTGATCATGAATCGCTTTGGTGATCTTGGGGTGACAGTGCCCGCAGGAAACCGTGACGATCCCGCCAAACATGTCTAAGTACCGTTTCCCCGTCTCGTCGAACAGCCACTGCATGTGACCCTCGACGATCATGATCGGCTCCTTGTAGATCGTGAAGATCGCAGGATTTGCGTACTGCTTCCGCATTGCGATGACTTCTTCGCGAGTCGGACCAGTATATGGCCGTGGTTTGTGATCGGTCGGCGGCATCACCGGTTTGTCTGAATTGGCCGGCGCCATCTTGTCGATGACGGGCATCGTCGCTGTCATCTAGCGGGTCTCCATAGCCGAGTCAGCTTCGGCCGGTGCGGCATATCCTTCGACCGGCTCGTAGCCGCCCTGATAATCGGATGTGACTGGGCGGCGAATGCTCGATTGAAGGACAACGCGGTCGCGTCGCGATCCGCGGAAATCCTGCAGCGAATGCCAGCCATTTATCACCTCATGTTTTTCGAGGAAAGCTTTGTATTGCTCGTTCAGTTTCTTCACGACACCTGGTCCCACAGCGTGATCCAGCATTGCCGCGGTGCAGACCTGAACGGTGCCGCAGCCAAGCATGAAGTAGCTCAGCGCCTGTGACATGTCGGAGATGCCACCGATGCCGGAAAAACTCTTGTCGGGAAACGCGTTCGTGAGCTGTGCCATCTTCGCGAGCGCCATCGGAAGAATCGCCGGCCCGCCGAGGCCGCCACTGGAAACGTATCCGTCGACGTTGATCTCAAAGTCGAGAGTGTCGATATCGATGAGAGGAAGTGAAGGAAACGTATTGGATGAGACGATGGCATCGGCGCCGCCGGTGAAGCAGGCGCCCGCTTCCACGACAATATCCGCTGTGGCAGGAGTGAGTTTGCACCAGACGGGAATCTTTGAAACTTCCTTTACCGCTTCAGTCACGCTCGAGCACAATACTGAGTCCTTGCCGATATTCGACCCCATGTCTTTTCGGTCCATGTGAGGACACGAGAAGTTGAGCTCGAGGCCGTCCGCGCCGGCATCCTGACAGGCCTCCGCGAGCTGCTGCCAGTGGCCGAGCTCCTTGTCGTTACCGGAGCCCGCCATTATCGATGCGATCAGCACCTTGGTTGGATGCGCATCCTTGATGCGGCGAATGCGCGGCACCCACCAGTCGATCGGCTTGTCAGAAATCAACTCCCAGTTCCATGATGAGTGCAGCGCCGAATTGTCGCGCTTCTTCATTGAAACCTGCGAGGTGTCGGCGGATGTGCGCATGAACTTCGCCTTTGCGCCATACACGTTTACGACTGGATGCAGCCCGATCGTCTTCGTTACGACGCCGCCCCAGCCCGCGTCGAAGGCGCGCATGATGTTGCTTTCCGATTCCGTCGGCGGCGCCGACGAGAGCATGAAAGGGTTCTCGAACTTGATTCCGGTAAATGTTACCGAGGTATCAACCGCCATGGCATGTCTCCAGAAAAGTTGTTCCGCCTTTGGTTGCAGCTTGTAGCCCGTGGCTTGTGGCTTGTGGCTGCTGTTTATGACATCCAGTTCGTGCCGTGCTCTCGATTCCACTTTGTCGTCATCTTTTTCGACCGCGTCCAGAACTCGATCGATCCGCGCCCGGTGATGTCGCCAACACCGAATCGGGACTCGTTCCATCCACCGAACGAGAACGGTTCGCGCGGAACGGGAACGCCGACATTTACGCCGACCATGCCTGCGCTTGCGTGCTCCATCACGTAACGGGCAGTGGCTCCGCTTTCGGTAAACACAGACGCCGCATTTCCATATGGCGATGCGTTCTCGACTGCCAATGCCGAGTCAAGATCTTTTGTGCGGATGATCACGATGACCGGCCCGAACACTTCTTCCTGCGCGATGCGCATGTCGGGCGTTACGTGATCGATGATTGTCGGGCCGACGTAGAAACCGTCTTCCTTTCCTTTCACTACAGTGTTGCGGCCATCGACGAGCACAGTCGCACCCGCTGCTTCGGCTTCGTCGATGTACCTCTCGATTCGCACCTTCGCCTGGGCCGAAATAACAGGCCCCAGATTGTCTCCAGGCACTACCATTTTCGCATGCTCGACCATTCGCGCAATGATGTGCTCCGTGTTCGACACTGCGACCATGACCGAAGCCGCCATGCATCTTTGGCCCGCGCATCCTGACATCGATGCGACGACGTTCGATGAAGTCATCTCGAGGTCGGCGTCGGGCATGACTATCAAATGATTTTTTGCGCCGCCGAGAGCGAGTACTCGTTTGAGATTCGCGGTTCCGCGACGGTAGACGAGCTTTGCGATTTTCGTTGACCCGACGAAGGTGATCGCCTCGATACCAGAGTGGTCGCAGATTGCTTCGACCACGTCCTTGCCCCCGTGAACAACCTGAAAGACGCCATCGGGGAGACCGGCTTCCTTCAACAGGTCGGCGATTTTATTGGCAGAGAGAGGCACCATCTCTGAAGGCTTCAGGATGAGGCAGTTACCCAGTGCGATTGCATTGGGAATGGTCCAGTTCGGGACCATGTTCGGAAAGTTGAAGGGAGCGATGGATGCGACTACGCCGAGGGGAAACCGCTCGATGCGGCATTCGACTCCGCGGCTGACTTCGAGTACTTCGCCGGCAGCGATTTGCGGGAGAGAGCAGGCGAACTCCGTGAGCTCCATCGACTTGAGAACTTCCGCCCGGGCTTCGGCGGCGACCTTCCCATTCTCTTCGGTGACGAGTGCCGTGAGCTCTTCGATGTCGCGCTGGAGAAGCGAGCGGTACCGGTAGAAAACCTGGACACGCTCCTTGATGGGAGTGGCCCACCATGCTGGAAAGGCGGCCTGCGCGACGGTGACTGCCCGGTCAACATCCTCGCGCGAAGAAAGCGGAACCTTCGAGATGACCGAGCCGTCGCTCGGGTTGTGAACGTCGAGGTAAGCGTGCTCGCCTTGGACGAAATCACCGGCGACGTAGTTGCGGACTTCGGGGTATTTCATGACTGTCCAGCAGAGGGTGGTACGTCTCTGGAAACTGGCATGTAAAGCACTACACAGCAAGGGATTTGGTGGGTTGAAAACGTTCGGATCCAGGCATGTTTGAGTGGCACCGTTGCGCTCCCAAAACTATCTTCACTGAATGAAGGTACCGGGCAGAAAATCGGGGCGTTCGCAGGTGGCGATCGAAAAGAGCATTTCGACGGTGCTGCTCGACGTGCAGCCGTTGCTGCGTATCGAGCATTGTCGCCTCGATCTGGTTCAGTTTGAGCCGGCTACTGGTTTGCTGGTGATCAGGATCGAAGGGAATTGTCCTGATTGCGCGGTGTCGCCGTCGGTTTTTGCGACGGGAATTGCTGCGCACGTGAAGCAGCGGGTTGTTGAGGTGACCGAAGTCAGGCTTGCGAGCTAGGACTATGATCGATCTAATAACAACGGAGTCCGCTGTCCGTTGTCCGCTGTCCGCTGTCCACTGTCCGTGTCCCGGTTACCGTAGTCCGATGCCTGTTATTCGTGCCGGTACGAGTGCCCGATTCACAGCTTCCCGGATTTGAAATGGATCAGGTTCAACTCGGGTCGCGCTTCATCTGGCACGCGCACGGGCACGAATAACGGGCATCGGGCAACGGTTACGGGACACGCTAAGCGGAAAACGGAAAGCCGTAACTCGTAAGCTGTACCCCGTGGTTCCCCCCGAACGCCGTGACCCGTAAGCCGTGACTAGTAAGCCGTAAGCGTAAGCCGAAGCGAGTCTCCGTTAGTTTTCGCGGATGTCCGACAACCTCACCGTCCGCATCGACGCCGCGCTGGCGAGCGTCCGCAACAACCGCCTTGGCGTAAACATTCTCGAAGCGGGAATGGTGCGCGATGTCGCAACAACAACCGACGGGAAGGTGCGATTCAGCGTTCTCCTTTCCGCGGCGGATGACGCAACGATTGTCCGCGACGCCAGGCAGGCGGTCGAGCAACTCCCCGGTGTCTCGGAAGTTCGGGTCGATGTGAAGGACGCCGCGCAGCCGGCCGGAACATCGGTCAGCGCAGCGAGCAGCAATGAAGCGCTGCCCCCCAAGCAGGCAGGAAAGCCTCGGTCACTTCCGGTGATTGGTCAGGAACCGCAATCGCAGCGTGCAGCCGCCGTGCCCGCACCGACTCCCGTCAACTATCCGAACCTTGGCACCGTCATCGCGATTTCGAGCGGCAAAGGTGGTGTCGGTAAATCAACCGTTGCGACAAATCTGGCGGTCGCTCTTGCGAGAACAGGCGCGCGAGTCGGCCTGATGGACGCCGACATCTACGGTCCGAACATTCCTCGCATGATGGGAATCAACGAACCGCTTCAGGTCGATGAGAACGCGCGCATTATTCCGCTCGAAGCGCATGGTATCAAGATGGTCAGCATCGGTTTTCTCATCGAGCGGGACCAGCCGGCGATCTGGCGCGGACCTATCATAATGAAGGTCATCACGCAATTCCTACGCGATGTTAACTGGGGGCAGCTCGATTTCCTTCTGGTTGACATGCCACCCGGCACAGGCGACGCGCAGCTTTCGCTGGTGCAGGCAACTCATGTTACGGGAGCCGTGATTGTGACGACGCCGCAGGATGTTGCGGCAGGGGATGCTCTGCGCGGAGCGAAGATGTTCCAGCGAGTGGACGTGCCGGTCATTGGCATTATCGAGAACATGAGCTGGCTCGATTGCCCACACTGTGGTAAGCCGACAAAAATTTTCGGGGAAGGCGGAGGCCAGCGGCTCGCCGACGAGCTTGCAGTTCCGCTGCTCGGGCAAATTCCGCTTTATCCGCAGATACTCGTCGGTGGAGATGCTGGCGTTCCGATCGTCATTGGCGAGCCAACGTCGGCTTCATCGGTCTCCCTGACGAATATCGCTGAAAAAATATCCGCGGCCTATAGGGCCCCGAGCTAAACAGCTGACCGATCTGCTGCGGGGCCGAGGGCGCAATCTGGCCTCGACCCTGACTTAAAAACGCGCTTTCTCGGCCTGAGCTGCATCGCGCAATGCCTCGAAGGGCATCCGCGGAGGCACCGGACCCGGTTTCCCGGTTCCTGCATAAAGCTCGGAGGCCAGCTCTCCACCGGTCAGCACCGCAATCATCGTCAGGTACATCCACGTCAGCAGGATGATGACGCCGCCAATCGTGCCATACGTCTTGTTATATGAGCCGAAGTTTGCGACGTAGAGCCGAAACATCAGCGTGATCAAAACCCAGAGAATGACAGTGACGGTCGCCCCGGCGAACACGTGCACGATTTTCTGCTTCACGTAAGGCAGGAAATAAAGAAGCGAAGCGACGAATGTGATGAATAGCACGATGGCGATCGGGTACTGAATCAGGGCCCAGATCCGCGTCGTCTCCCGCCCAAGTCTGAAAATGTCGGCAACGAATCCCAGCGCCTCAGGGCCTGCAAGCAACACAAGAGTTGACGCTCCAAGCAGGATGCCCGCGACTATCGTGAAAACCATCGAAAACAGCCGCTGTTTCCACCACGATCGCGGGTCGTGCGCGTCGTACGCCGTGTTCAGTGCGCCCCTCAGCGTGTCGATGACGCCCGAGCCCGAGAACGCCGCCAGTACGATGCCTACCGATATGAGGCCCGGTGCATTCTGGCCGAACACCACGTCTTTAACCACGTTGCGCAGAAGCAGGTACGCCTCGGGCGGAAGTGAGACGGACAATCTCGTCAGCAGCCGGTTCACCACTTCGCGTTTATTGCCGATAAGGCTAAAAAGGGGCGCTAGAAACAGCAGAATCGGAAACAGGGAGAAGAAGAAGCTGTACGCCGCTTGAGACGCGAGTCCAAGCACGTTGTCCTTCAGGATTTGGGCGACCGTTTTCTTCGCGAGAACGCCAACGTCATACCCACTGATCTTCATTGCCCTTACCTCGGCAACTTTGGTTCCTCTGAAGCTTTCGGGATTATAACAGCCCCATTTCACGTTTCGAGTAAACGGATGGAAACTGGCACGCTGGAATACCCTATGCGTTGGCGATCTCAAGTCAATAGACCTTGGATGCGGAAGTTGATGTCCGTTGCCACGCGTCACAACATCGTACCAGTCCGTTATCGGAGGAGTCGAGCAATGCGAGCTACATGGGGGTCGAAATTTGCTTCAATCGTTGCAGTATCCGCCGCACTTAGTGCGTGCGACAAGACAGGTCCCACCGAGCCAGGTATAAGCACATCCGGCGCGCATCCGCTTTATGTAAGCTCGGTTCCGACGACTACCGTCACCTCGGTTCCCTCGAGTCGCACCTATCCTGGCACAAAGGTCCAGACTCAGGCCGCCGTATGCAAAGACGCATCTAGTCCCGCAGGCGTATACAATTTCACAGTTTCCGGCACAAACACGCGAGCGGGCGACTTGACGACGACGGCTGTGAGTCTCCGTCCAGGAGAGTGCTCGGTAGTGTTTGTCATGGCCCACAGGTCGGATAACACGTCGGCACAGATTACGGTAAGTGAGACGGCTGGTGCCGGCTTCGTCCTCGATCACATTGTCGCGGATGACGACTTCAATGGCACGCGAACGCTTACTGGACCATCGGCCACTGTGTCCGTCAGTGACTTGCATGGTGGCGTCTCGACCTTTTTCAATACGGCCACGCCCAACAACAACGGTTTGGGTCAGGCCAGCTTCCCTGGGACCGAAACACCAGGCCAGATCAAGGTCTGTAAGGCAGGAAGCGGACTGACGGGCAACTTCAACTTCGCGATTACATCGACGGGCGTGAGCGGAAC
>JANYKY010000009.1 GCA_025357975.1 Gemmatimonadaceae bacterium | reverse complement strand
CCTTGAAAGAACGGATCTGTCTGTCTCTGCACCAGCTCCACTGGACCCCGCTCCGCGGAACGAGCGCGAGATCCACCAGAAGGCCATGGCAGCGATAACGAGCATGATGAGGCCCGTGGACGTCTGCGCGAAAATCAGTTTCCCGATGCCGAACAGGGTTGCATACACGGCAACGATGCCGGCGATCCAATTGGTCCAGGGCAAGGCGCCGCCTTCGATGCCTTCCTCGCCGAATCCAGCCTTTACCGCGATTCGCCTCCAGCCGCGCCCCCCTGGCCTCACCCGCCGATAGAACGATTCCAGGATCTCGTCCGGCTCGGGGCTCGTCAGGAAGGTGACCGTTAGCCAGACGAGCGTGCTGACGAGAACCGTAATGATCATGATTGTCGCGTCGGAATTCGGATCTCCTTTCGCGAAGTGCTGGGGCACTGTCTGGAATGCGATAATCGACACGACGAAAGAGGCGATCATCGCGCTTATCTCGGACCAGGCGTTGATGCGCCACCAGTACCATCTGAGAATGAGAACGAGCCCTGTTCCGGCTCCCATCGCGAGAAGGAACTTCCACGCCTGCTCAACGGAGGAAAGCTGCGACGTTACGCCAATCGAGGCGATGAAAAGACAGACTGTTGCGATGCGCGACACCTTCACGTAATGCGCCTGAGTCGCGGATTGGCGGATGAATCGCTTGTAGAAATCGTTGACTAGATACGATGCGCCCCAGTTGAGGTGCGTCCCGACGGTCGACATGTATGCCGCCGCGAATCCCGCCATCATCACGCCCTTCCACGGGGTCGGCAGATAATCCACGAACGCCTTTACATAGCCTTATTCCTTGTCGGCGAGGTTCGGATACAGAATGACTGTGCAAAGCCCTGTGACGATCCACGGCCATGGTCGCAGTGCATAATGCGCGACCTGGAAAAACAGCGTCGCGAGAACTCCGTCGCGTTCTGTGCGGGCCGAGAAAATTCGTTGCGCGATGTAGCCTCCGCCGCCGGGTTCCGCCCCCGGGTACCATGCTGCCCACCACTGCACCGAAAGAAAAGTCCCAAGAGCAAGCAAGGGCATCCAAGCATAGGCGTGAAATCCGCCACCACTGAATGACACGGGCAAAACCGACAGCGCTGCGTCGCCAGACCCAAAATGCTCGGCCAGCTTTGTCTTCATGACGGAGATGCCGCCGACGGCGCGAACGGAATAGATCGCGAGGATGATCACAGCCGTCATCTTCACGACGAACTGGATCAGATCGGTCCATAGAACGGCCCACAATCCAGCCGCGACCGCATAGATCACAGTGATCACGAAACAGATTCCCACGGCGAGAACCGGTGACACGCCAAGGGAAATGGTGAGGATCTTTATCATCGCCCGGGTTACCCACCCGAGGATGATGAGGTTGATCGGGATGGCGAGGTAAATTGCGCGAAATCCGCGGAGAAAACGTGCCGGAGGACCGCTGTAGCGGATTTCCGCGAACTCGACGTCCGTCATCACGTTTGCCCGCCGCCACAGGCGAGCGAAGAAGAACACCGTGAGCATTCCGCTCATCACCATGTTCCACCAGAGCCAGTTGCCGGCTACACCGTGGGCGGCGACGAGGCCGGTGACGACGAGTGGGGTGTCTGCGGCAAACGTAGTCGCAACCATCGACGCGCCGGCGAGCCACCAGGGAACGTTCCTGCCCGACAGGAAATACTCGTTCAGGCTCTCACCGCCCTTTTTGGTAAAAAGGAGTCCTACCCCAGTGGAGAAGAGGAAGTAGGAAGCGACGATCGCCCAGTCAATCGCGGAAAGAGTCATGAGGGTAGGGATGAGATGGCGTGTTCTATCGAATAGCGGCTGTCCGGCGTGTCCGTCTCGCTATTCAGTATGACGAGCAAACGCTAACGGTCGCAATTACCATTATGCAACACTGAACGCGATCGTCAACCTACGAGAATGGTGTCAATGACGCGATATCTGATCCCGATTGCTGCTTTGCTTGCTGTCAGCGGATGTACTGTAACCAGTCATCGGATGGATCCCACTGACGAGTTCGCCGCGGCACGCGTGAAGCCCGGAATATCAATCCTTCTTGGCGACAGCCTCGAGCTGATCAGGGGCAAGCGCATTGCTCTTCTCACGAACCAGACGGGCGTCGACGAGCGAGGCCGTTCCGACATCGACATCCTGTTCGATGAAAAGGCGAAGAAGGCGAAAGTCCAGCTTGTAAAATTGTACTCGCCGGAACACGGGATTCGCGGGACCGAAGACAGGCAGAATATTGCGAACTCGGTCGATTCCCGGTCAGGATTGCCGGTCATTTCCCTCTACGGCTCCCAGACCGTGGCGCCCCCGGATACCTCGCTGGCTAATGTCGATGCTTTGGTATTTGACCTTCAGGACATCGGAACTCGCACCTGGACTTATGTCGGAGCGATGGTCTACTCGATGAGAGCGGCCGCGCGTGCTGGCAAGATGATCATCGTTACCGACCGTCCGAATCCAATCAGCGG
>JANYKY010000004.1 GCA_025357975.1 Gemmatimonadaceae bacterium | reverse complement strand
ACCACGAGACGTATGAGCGCTTGATCGTCGAGGTCGCGGACCCAGCGGCGGCTGTGTCGACCATCCAGAGTGGGATGGGCGGTAAGACATGAGTGCCAGGCCCGGGACGGCCCTACGCGGCGGGGCCTCAGCGGTCGGTTTGCTCGACATGCCGGGTAATCTTCCCCGAGAATATGTGACCGCTATGCTGGATCAATTGCGACGGAACAAGCTCATTCCGAACGAGGTATGACTGGTTATGGCATGGACGAATGAACAGAAAATCGCGGCTCTCGTCCGACTCCCTTGGAGTCTTAGCCTCGAGCGAAACTCTGACGGCGGTTACTGGACGATGCAAGCAGCGGAAATACCATCCGCCATTGCGTCAGCCGCCTCACTTGTTGATGTAGAGAAAGAGTTTTGGGAATCGCTCGCTGAAAGTCTGAGAGTGTTGTTGGATTACGGAGATGATGTGCCGCTCCCTCCGCGAGTTAGACAATATCCGTGGCAATCGCGCAGCAGCGTTCGTTTTGCGCCTGCCCAAATCGACGCGACTGGCGCCGCATATATCGCCTCCCAGGTGCTGGTCCCGGCGTAACTCAGTCTGGACCGGGACGCGCGCAAACGCGCGATTTGCTATAGCTGCGGGGCGGCGCATCGCGGTTACTTCTCCCTTCCCCACGGATTTCACTCCTAGTCAGTCCCATGCGGGTACAAAAGCGCCGAAAGTAGCGAGCGTGAGAACGTGTCGCCATGTTTTGGCGCATGGCGCAAATCGACTGGGATATGATAAGCTTGTAAGTACAGCAAGGGCCTCCACTTACGTGGAAGCCCTTGGACTGTTGTGTACGGGTCAAAGTGGAGGCGCGGGGATTCGAACCCCGGTCCGAGACTAGATTCACTACAGCGTCTACGTGCGTATCCCACCGATTGAGGTCTCCATACGCTGGCCAGTGGGCGGCCCACGGATGAACAAGCCTTCTAAATTTTCGCCGAACGCCCGAAGGCGAAACGCTCAGCTATCCCGAATTTGCGATACCCCTAAAGACGCCTCAGGCGAGCTTCTCTAAAGGCAGGTGCAGCAACTGCTAAAAGCAGTTACGCAGCCAGGGCCAAGTTGTTGTTGGCAGTTGAAAATATTCCCGAAGGTTTTACCAGGATCCGAGGACCTGGGCACGCGGCCACAGCTTCACTAAACCCGTCGAAGCCAGTCGCCCCCGTACGTTGAGAATAGCGCAACGACCCCCCAAAGTCAATCACGTGAACACGCTGAAAGTACTTTAAGGGGCCGCTGCAACTCATTGGCATTCTTGACTATTCCCTGCTCATCCCACTCAGTCGAGCTGCACCTTGATGATGGCGCCTAACCCAACCGGAGGCGGGCCAAAACCAACGTTCGACACATAAAGATTTCCGTCGGGACCCATCGTCATGGACGTCGGAAGAAACAGCCCGTCAGTGATGAGCGTGACCGAACCATTCGGATCGATGCGGCGAATCTGGCCGGTGAACGGGCTCGGATTACCCGGCAGCGTCGTCGTCTCCAGCACGTAATATCTGCCGCGGTTGTCCCATGCGCTCCCCAACACGGCGGTCACTCCCGTAGCCCAGGTCTTCATGTTCCCCGACGGAGTCGTCTTGATGATCTGCGAGCTGCCAGGCACAACCGGAAACGTGTTCAGATTTCCGATGAAGAAGTTTCCCTTGTACGTGACCGTTGTAGGCACGATGTGGCCGTAGGTGGCTGAGATATCGGCGACACGTGCAATGCGTCCATCGAGACTCACGCGGTCGAGCGATCCATGGTTAGGCTCGACAACGTACAGGTCGCTCCGCACCGCAACCATACTGTACGGCGTTCCGTCCGGCTCGAAATCATCCGGCTCCGGGTTGGCGGTGGGGTTCGCCTGATAAAAAGCGCTCAGGTCGGCAATCTGGGTAAGCGATCCGTTGCCATCGACTCTGACGACGCTATTTGGCCGGTCGGTGTGACCATGCGAGCAACCGGCACCATCGATCAGTGCGTACAACTTTCCGTCGATGAACTCGACATCGGAAACTCCGCTTACGAATCCCAGTCCATTGATCGATGATGGCAGCCCGCTGGCGAACACTGATTTGACTCCCGCCGGGCTGATCTTCGTTATTTGCGCAGAATTGCCACCTGCGTACGGTCCAACCGGCGCGGGCACCTGCGTACACTGACCGATGGTCGTGACGTTACCTCCAGATCCCGCTTCCGCCACGTAGAGGTATCCGTCTGGTCCGAAACGCAGTCCCCGCGGATTGTTGAGCCCTGTGGCGAATGGTGTCTGGGTACCGACGGGCACGCTGGACGATGATAGTACCGCCGCTGCGCTTATTGCGACTGGATCGACAGACTGGGTTGCCTTGTCGCATGCCACGATAGAAATGGCCGCGACGAGCCCAAGCCAGATAGTGGGCCGATTGTGACTGACAACCTTCTTCGTTACCGCTTGGATCGAACCGGGGTGCATGGCAAGCCTCCGTGAAAGATTTGTGTTCGACATGCCGTGTGGCGATTGGCCAGCGTTATGTCGCATACGGAGGACACGACAAACGCAAGGCAAACACGACATCCCGACGAAAATTTGTTTAGGGGCTCAACCCAACGCGCTTGAGAATTTTCTGAAACCGGCGGTCGCTCCGCACAGGGTCGAACAGCGGGTCGCTCACCGGAAGGAGGCACGGCCAGATTTCGCCGGCGTCAGTAGCCGCTTCGAACGCGTCAACGGCACCCGCACTGTCGCGCTTGCCGAGCAGCAGGTACGCCCGAGTGGTATTCGACATCCACGGCGCTTTGCTCGAGTCGGACGATGACCGCGGCTGCGCCCCACCACCCGGAGGCGCAATTCCGGTCGCGTTGCGGACGTACCTAGCCACCGGAAAATTCGGCGGCATCATGGCGGCAAGCCGTCGCGCTTCGTTCATGTCGCCGAGCGCCAGATGCATCAACGCGCCGGTCGTGACTGAGCTCAGGTTGAGCGAGTTGCTCTGGATGGCCCGGTCGCTGATGATTCGCGCGCTGTCCAGTTTCTTCGCAATGAAGAACGCATACGCCACCCATCCCAGCACGAGCGAGGAAGCTGGATCGTCCGAGCGCGCGGCTTGAAATTGAGCCAGACCGTCAGCCGTCCGTCCGCGAAAAAGCAGATGACGGCCATACTGAACTCGTGCCTCGACATCATGTGGATCGAGACGAACGGCTGAGTCGAGCTGCGCTTCAGCAGCGTCCCATTCATTCTCATTGTCCAACGACATGGCAATTGCGATATGGGGTTGCGACAGAGTTGGATCGAGCTCCAGCGCCTTCCCCGCGTTCTGCATGACATCGCTTCGAACGGCTGAAGCAGCAGTGTTCTGGAAATAGGGATACAGAGCCAGTGCCAGGCTCAACCCGGAATATGCCTTGGCGTACTTGGGGTCGATCGCAATCGCCCTTCTGAAATACTCAGCGCTCTTCTTCACGCTCAGGCCGCGTCGATCGAGCCACTGCTGGGCCTGCACCTGAAGAAAGTATGCGTCCCCGTCAGCCGGAGTTTTTTCTGGAGTCACGGGCGGCCCCATCGTGTAACGCTTACCAGCGAGAGGCTTGAGCGATGATGCCGCGAGTCCGGCAATTTCATCCCGCTCGGCGGCGAGCTCGCTTGCCGGTCGGTTGAAATCGGAGGCCCATCTGGTGCTGCCATCGCGTGCGTCGATCAATTGAACGGCGACAATGACACGGCCGTCCGACTGCCTCATCGAACCGGTAACCAGAAACTGCGCGCCCAGGTCTCGGCCGGTTTGTTTGTAATCAACGTTGACTCTTCCGTACCCGCTCGATCCGCCTCGACTCATTACACGGACCCACGGCATCTTAACCAGCGCGGCAGCAATTTCATCGCTGAATCCGTCGGCGAGCACAGCGGTTGAAGAATCTCGACCGATATTTCTCAAAGGGAGAACCGCAATCGAAATCTGACCGTCGGAAGATGCGCCTCTGTTTCCGGATAACACTGAATATCCGGCTGTGGCAACGAGCGCGGCTGCAACAAGTCCACCCGGATAAATCCATCGACGTCGTGGGCTGGCGCGTGCGCGTGGACCAGACGCTACATCGTCGAGCACTTGCACGAGATCGCCGGCGAACTGCGGCCGCGCCGTTGGCTGCTTTTCCAGACAACGATCGATCAACGATGCGAGTGCTGCGGGAACATCCTTTCGCAATCCCCTGGCCGGGCGCGGAATTGCGTTGATGTGCGCTGCAACCATCCCGGCGACGGTTTGTCCTTCGAAAGGCGGCCTGCCACTCAGCAGCTCGTACGCCATGCAGCCGAAAGAGTAAATGTCTGTCAGGTAATTGGTTGCTGGGTTCCCGCTGGCCTGCTCAGGTGACATATAGGCAGGAGTACCTCGAGCGCTATCAAAGGCGGGAGCACCCTCGGCGCTGGAATCAGTCGCCGCACGCATCGCTACTGCGATTCCAAAA
>JANYKY010000002.1 GCA_025357975.1 Gemmatimonadaceae bacterium | reverse complement strand
CCTTGAAATAGCCCCGGACGCCCACTTCCTTGCCCACCGCGCCAAGGCCGAGGGACTGGTTATTGCCACGCTGCAACCAGTGTCTTCCACAAGGTAATTGTATGGCAAATGACAGGCCGGGCAAACGCTGTTCGGTAAAGGTTTTGGTCTTCGGGGCGTCGCTTAGGCGGGATTCTCTGAACGTCCGCTTGGCGGCAACCGCCGCAGAGGTAATCCGGGCCAAAGGAGGCACTGCGGATCTGGCTTCGATGCTCGATTTCGACTGTCCGTCGTTCGATCAGGATCTGGAAGGCCCCGGTCAACCGCTCCCGCTTGGGGCCGAGCGTTTAAGGGACCGCCTCGTGGCATCCGATGCATTTGTGATTGCGGCACCGGAATACAATGCATCGATGTCCGGTGCACTCAAGAACATCATTGACTGGGGATCTCGCTTCAAGCCCCAGCCATTCAATGGGCGTCAGGGCTTTCTGATGTCTGCCTCTCCATCAATGGCCGGCGGAAACCGTGGCCTCTGGGCTCTTCGGATTCCGCTCGAGCATCTGGGCGCGCGAGTTTACCCGGACATGTATTCGCTCGCCCAGGCGCATCAGGCATTCGGGCCGGATGGGAACATCGCTGACGCCGCGCTTCGGAAGCGGTTCGAGTCAACGCTTGATTGCTTTCTCGATTTCGTCGAGGCATCGACCCACTATCCGGCGATGAAAAAACAGTGGGTCGAATTTCTTGGTGAGCGGACAACTCCAGAAACCGACCGCGTCGAAGATAGCGCCGCCGAAGCCGCCTGAGCTCTCTTCAGGCCTCGCGATCGACGATTGCAAGCGTGCAGCGCGAGACGCAGACAAGCCGGTTCGATTCGTCTTCGATTCGAATTTCCCAGACGTGCGTACGGCGTCCGCGATGAATGGGCGTCGCGGTCGCCGTGACGATGCCGTCGGTCTTGCCGCGCAGATGATTTGCGTTCAGCTCGAGGCCGACCGCCGCCTTTTTTTCGGCATCGATATTGAGAAATGCGCCGAGGGAAGCGACCGTCTCGGCGAGTGCGGCTGAGGCGCCTCCATGGAGAAGCCCGAATGGTTGCCGTGTCCGATGGTCCACGGGCATCGTGGCGATCACCTTTTCAGGTGTGAGCGTAATGAGCTCGATGCCGATAGTTGAAGCCATTCCGCGATCGAGCTCGGCTCTGATCGCGGAAGTTAAATCGGTCGTTGATGTCATTGGGTCGAAGCGAATTCCAGTTAAGCGGGAATTGCAATTTGGCTCAGAACAGCAGTTACGGTTATGCCTGCTTAACGAACTGAACTTCCGCTTCGATCTTCACTTTGTTGGCGACGAGAACTCCGCCGCTCTCGATCACCTGGTTCCACTTGAGGCCCCAGTCACGACGGTCTAGTTCACCTTTTACGGTAAAACCGACGCGCTCCTGGCCCCACGGATCCTTACCTCGGCCCTCGAACGTGCAATCGAGAGTGATTTGATCCGATGAATCCCTGATCTTGAGATCGCCGATGAGTTTGAACGTGTCGCCTTCGCTTGCCGCCGAGCCGTCGACGCGGGCACTGCGAAAAGTTATTTGCGGAAACTGCCCCGCATCGAAAAAATCGGCTGAGCAGAGATGTTTGTCGCGGTCGGGTGCTCCCGTGTCAACGCTTGCTGTATTGATGTCCACTTCGACGCAACATCCGTCCGGGTGCTGCTCGTCTCCGGTCAGCGACGCGCTTATTTCCTTGAAGCGGCCACGTACAGTTGTCATCATCATGTGCTTCACTGAAAATTCGACGCTCGAATGAGATGGGTCGAGTTTCCATATTGCGGTCCCGATTGTTGGTGCTGTCGCCGTCATTGGCGTCTCCGTGCTTCATGCTGTGGGCGGACATAGCTTGGCGAAGACTATGCCACATGGGAGCAATGCAGCTCGACAACTCGCCTATGTGCTTGTCATCTGACTCCGCGCCCGGGCTACAATTCCATGATCAGGCGAACGTCCGGATCGATCGCGGTTCGAGGATCCCGGCGAGTGACCCACGATATTAAAAAGAACACCAGGAATGACATCACCAGCGCAACCGCGGAGGCGGTTACGCCGGACGGAAATGTGAAGGCCTTGAGATAAGACGCGGTCTCGAGTGCGAGGGTGGCGACGAGACCCGTCGCGATCGAAGCGATTGCGCCTTCGCGTGTTGCTCCGTCCCAGTTGAGTCCCACCGCCAGTGCAGGAACGAGCGTCGACGCGAAGAGTCCCCATCCGAATATTCCCAGGAAGGCGACCATCGTGCCCGAGCGCTGGGCGACGAAAGCCGCCGCAATCGCAATGAGAACCGTGACCGCCCTTCCCCATTTAAGCTCGTTGCGCAGCCTCTTTCCAAACGCTATCGGTAAATCGTGCATCACGACCGCTGCGCCGATGTTGATGAAGGAGTTAGCGGCACTCATTGTTGCCGCTGCAACACCAGAGAACACGAGAGCCGCGAGCATGAGCGGCGTCACGCTCAGCAATAAACTCGGAGTTGCCTGATCCGGTGCCGAGAGTGGGCGCATCGTTCCGTTGAGAACAAAAGCCTTGACGCCGATTCCAACCCCAAAATAAAGAAGCAGGACCAGAATCAGGCCGACGGTCTTGAGAAGCGGATACCACTTCAGCTGCAGCGGATCACGCAGCATGTAGTACTTATGAACTCCCTGCGGCTGCCCAAGCGATCCCATTGCAAACACAAAGAAAAACGAGAGCGCGGCAAGAGGGGTCATTTTTCCCCATGGGCCGAGGAATTTTGGATCATGCGCGAGGATCACGCCTGATATGTTGCCCAGTCCGCCACCGACTCTGAGAACGAAAAGAAAAACGAGCACCGAAGCGACTGTCATCAGCGCTCCCTGAAACACGTCGTTGTAGATGCCGGCAAGAATTCCACCGGATACCGAATATGCCAGCGTAATCCCCATGCCGATCCAGATACCCCAGGCGATGCCGACTCCGAAGATGGCGTTTATCACGACGCCCATGGCCAGTGCATTCGTCGCCATGTAACCGATGATGCCAACGAGCATCGCAACGCCTGTCAGTCCCTGTGCGAAAGGCGAGCGATAACGGGCCCCGATTGCATCAGGCACGGTCATGAGGTTGCGCGCTTCACCTAGAAGCCGCATGCGCTTCGCAAGTACCCACGCGCCCATGACGTTCGTCACTGATGCGGGCATGACGATGAACATCGCTCCAAGCCCGACCGTGTAAATCAGCCCCGGTCCGCCAATGAATGCGAAACCCGAAACCGACGTCGATACCGATGCAACCGTAAGCGCTATCAAGCCGATGCCGTGTCCAGCAACAAAGAAATCGCTCGCGCTTTTCGTTCGGCGTGCTGCCCAGACGCTGATCGCAATCACAACCGCGAAGTACGTCAGGCCCACGGCAATAACTGCCGGTTGTGCGACACGTGGAAGGGAGGTTTGTAGAAACAACATCACCGTAGCTGCGACTGGAACTGTCACAGGTTGTCGCTTCCGGCGGGTTGCGTGTTCGCGGCTACGCGTTCAGCCGCGAGCGCTCGTACGCGGTCGATATCGGACTGACTCAGGGTTTGAGTATCGAACGTCAATGCGTAAGCAACGGGAAGAACCACGATCGGAAGTAGTCCGATACCATAGATGACGATGGCGGCACGCGCAGGAAGACCGAGCCAGAGATTGCTCGCCGGTCCTTCGTTCGCGGGAAGTCCAAGAGCCAGACAAAACCCTGCGGTCAAGACGACCAACACGAAGGCAAAGGGGAATTTCAGTTTTCCGATTCCGGTGGTGCCTCGTGCGGCTCCCAACGCCATGATTCCACCGAGAGACGCGGGAATTCCAAGCGCCAGGAGCCACGGTGCCCACGTCGGGGTCCCGCCAGGAATAAAGGCCGCAGCGTATCCGCCGGCGATGGCGCAGACGGCAAGCACGAGAGTGAATCGTGCAGCTCTTCTGGTCACATCGGGACACTGTTTTCCGCCGGGTACCATAATCCCTGCTTCGTCGTCGGGGCTTTGCGACCTCGCGATTCCATGGGTCGTGATTCGTTCGATATCAGCGTTTTCCACGCGTCGAAGATGAAGGTTGAGCCGCGTTGACGCCATTCACCACGACGCGGTGCTCGACATTATGAATCCGCAATGCGGAGCTTCGACGTAGGAAGCCTCCGGACCAAGCGCTGAATGCAAATGGCATTCAACGGCTTATGGAATGCCCCGGCACGCAGATTGAAGGAAGGATGTTTATTTAAGGCGATCATCTATCAACGCGACCACACACGTGCGCTTACGATAAGCAATGGCGTCGCCCCAAAAGCGCCATCAAAGTTCAACACATTTTCGAGGGTGACGATGGCTGACCGATGGCTCATTGAGTACGGAACAAGCAGAGACGACATGCAGATCGTCGGCAAAGCAGGCACGCGGGCAGACGCTGCCGCAACTGCGCAAGCCCACCTGGATTCAAATCACCGGGAACCCGAATCAGTGCGGATTGTTTTTCCGGCGGATAACCCTTCCGGAGAGTATTGCTGCACCGGCGGCTTCTACCGAATCACACGCCTGGGCTCTGGACAATGGCGAGCCATCGTTGACTAAAAGAGATGCGCCATCGTCAACACGATGGTGCTTTCAGAGTCGAGACTGGAACTGAAATAAGGGACCTGCGGTGCGCTTTCAGCACGGCGTTCAATTCACCGAGGCCTGTCGTTCTCAATCGTTGCCAGGCGGCAACGACAGAGGATAATTCGCCGCACGTCCTCGCGAACGCAGCCAGCATCACGGGAGTCGGAGCCATGTCGCCGAGATCCTGAGCGGTTATCTGTGAAGCCAGCGCGCTGTTGATTGCCCTGAAATTCGGCGGCGGTTGGCCAGCTCTTCCTCGCCCTCGCGCGGCATCGAGTCCCGCAACCGTGTCGAGCTGTGAAGAAAATGCGCTCAACCTCGAGGCCACATCAGGGAACTCTGGCTGCGTACCTCCAGGCACAACGCCTTTCAACGCAGCTCGAAGCGCGACTGCTGCCAGATTCCCCTGATACGAGCTCCTGAGACCGTCGGCCATCTTCATCAGCAAATCATGCTGAGCCTGCAGATCGGCAGCGCTCGCGGGTGAACGTGGATCAGGTTTCACAGTGATAGTCTGCGAGTATATGTGCCCATCGACATTCAGCTTGAGCGTATAGGCTCCCGGTAGTGCAACGGGCCCCTCAGGCGACGCAGGAGTAAGCTCCGGGTTCGCATTGATCTCGAAACTATGCGTGAAAGCCGGTGGGGCATCGTAACGCAAATCCCAGTTCGTCCGGTTGTTACCAGCGTCCGCGGGCAACCGTTGAGACGGTGCAAGCCAGAAGTTCGGATGCGGTGGCCGCGCTGCTTCGGCGACAGGCAATTCTATAACGCTCGACATGTGGCGGACGAGCGCACCGGATGCATCGACTATGTCCAGCGTTATGTCATGAGCCGGTACGCGAGCAAGCCAGTAGTCGATGACCACCCCGTCAACAGGATTTAACGCGTGCGGGACTTCCGGCGGAAACGGCGTGTCAGCTCCCACATTGCGTCGATTGCGCACTGCATCGCCTGGCTTGAACAGGTGCGCCTTCTCTTTCGCGAGTGACGGCGTAAGCTGGCGCAGCATCGAATAATCATCGATGACCCACATCCCGCGGCCATAGGTCGCAACGATCATATCGTTGTCCTTCAGCACGATGTCCCGATACGATGAATTTGGGAGATTTCCATTGAGAGACTGCCAGTGATCGCCATCGTCGAATGACACGTACATACCGCTCTCGGTCCCAGCGAACAGGAGACTCGACTTTTGCGTATCACCTCGAATCACACGCGCAAAACTCCCACTCGGCTGATTGGTCGGAAGTCCATTGGTGATCCGCGTCCATGTCTTTCCTGAGTCGTGCGTGCGAAACAGGTATGGTGTATAGTCGCCGACTCGGTGAAGATCGATCGCCGTGTAAGCCGTCGCAGCGTCCGAGTGTGACGCGTCAACCCCAAGCACTTCCGCACGGGACGCATTGGGAAGTCCCGGAACGGATGCGTCACTCCACGATTTCCCGGCATCATGCGTCACCTTGATCATACCATTGTTAGTGCCGACCCAGATCGTGCCGGCTGCAACGGTCGATGCCGAGATCGATTCGATCGCGCCACCAGTCGGCGTCGCGCCTCCAGGCGTCGACGGACCAGTTGGAGCATCTGGGCGAATACCCATGTCGGGACTTAACGGCGACCAGTGAACGCCACCGTCGGTGGTTGCCATCAACTGTTGAAACCCGGCGATCATCATGTGCTGATCCCATGGCGCGAAGATAATCGGTTGAGAAAAAGCAGTCCTGAGTTTCATACCTGGATCGGCAGCAGGACTGACGTTGATCCACTGCTCGCTTGGATATGAAATGCGGACGATCCCCGATCCGCTCGCGAAGACTTTGCTGGGATTCAGCGGATCTGCGACGATAGTTCCCCATTCCCAACCGGACACCGGGTCCCAGTCGAGCGGAGTTACTGCACCGAGGTTTCCACGCGAGCGGGTGCGAATTGCGCCCGCATCCTGCTGAGTGCCGTAGATGTAATAAGGGTATGAGTTGTCGACCGAGACGTGATAGATCTGCTCCGTCGATTGATTGTACCACGAGCTCCAGGTCGCTCCGCCATCGAGCGTGACGACCGCACCCTGATCGAGACCCATAAGCATTCGCTGGCCATTCGTCGGATCGATCCACAGCTGTTGCGGATCATCGCCACCAGGCGCGCCCTTGAATCCCGTAAAAGTTTTTCCGCCATCTCTCGAGATGTAGCTAGATGTACTGATCGTGATGACGACATCGGGATTCGATGGGTCGACATACACTCCGCAGTTGTATCCACCCTGACCATTGCGAATCCGTGTGTCTTCGGGATCCATCGTTCGCCAGGTGGCTCCACCATCGTCCGAGCGATAGAGCCCTGAGTTAGCGACCAGAAATACGCGCTGCGCATTTGTACGCATCGCAACCGCGATCGACGTTCTGCCATTCAACCTCGGCAAACCGCCGCCGGTGATTTCCTTCCACGTCACGCCGGCATCGGTTGACTTGAAAACGAGTGTCTGGGTTTTGCCCGTGTCAGGAGCAGCCGGGGGACGGGGCACGACGTTCGGAGCGACTGGAGGCGGTGGCGCAGAATAGTGCCGCACGGTAGTGGCGAAGATCACGTCGGGCACATCGTTGGCACGCGCTATTTTTTGCGCGCCCGTGCTGTCGTCCACGAAGAGAGTGCGTGTCCATGTTGCACCACCATCGGTGGAGCGATAGACACCGCGCGTCCCGCTTTTTACGTGCACGTCGCCCTGAGCCGCGACCAGTACGACGTTTGGATTCCGCACGTCGACGAGCATGGATGGTATCTGCTTTGTTCCATCTAGCCCGATGTGACGCCAGGTATGGCCCGCGTCCGTGGATTTATAGACGCCATTGCCTTCGTTGATCGCCCCGCCGGTAACCATGTCGCCAGTGCCGACGTAAACGACATTGGGATCTGAAGGCGCCACCTCGATTGCGCCGACGGATGAGACGTCGCGGATCGAGTCGAATATCGGATACCACGTTTCGCCCGCACTCGTTGTTTTCCAGACTCCGCCAGCGGGAAGTCCCGCGTAGAAAACGCCCGGCTGGCCGATTGCACCGGTGACGGCTGCGATGCGCCCACCGCGGAATGGTCCGAGGTTACGCCAGGTCAGTCCGGAATAGAGCTGGGGATCGACCGTTGTCGCAGAGTCGGCGGGCGGCGATGCTGGACGGGCGGCGAAAGTTCCAGCGAGGACGACAAGTACTGCGGAAAGTCGGAATGTGGATTTTGGTCTCACTGGTATTCGCTCGAAGAAAGACGTTTCGGGTCCTTACGCATGCAAGGCATCGTCTGCTGCACGCCAATTGGCATGAACCTGCGCCGCCATTGGTCCGGGCGTCGAATCAAGCTTAGCACTCACAAGTGCGCGAGGGAGCGAAATTGCCAACGTGAAAAGACCGGCGGACATGTTCATCCGCCGGTCTTGGGGGCAATTAGGGTGCTAGTGACTCGCGGCGCCTTTGGGTGTTTCGTCGCCGCTACTGCACCGCGTTGATCATGTCGAAGATCGGCAGATACATGGACACCACCATTCCGCCGACGACGACGCCGAGGAATACGATCATTATAGGCTCGAGCAGTGACAGAAGATTACTGACAGCCGCATCGACCTCCTCGTCGTAAAAATCGGCGATCTTCGAAAGCATCTCATCCAGACCACCCGTCTGCTCTCCTACCGAGATCATCGAGATAACCATGGGTGGGAATACCCCGGATTTCTTGAGCGGCGCGGCGATGGTATCACCACCGGCAATCGACGATCGGGACTCCATAATGGCATCGTGCACAACCCGGTTACCTGCCGTCTTTGCTGTGATCTCGAGCCCGTCCAGAATACTCACGCCGGAGCTGATGAGCGTGCCCAGCGTGCGCGTAAATCGCGAAACCGCTGACTTGCGAAGAACGTCGCCAAGCACCGGTACTTTCAACAGGAACTTGTCGACTTTCAACCTTCCATCGGTCGTCGCGTTGTACTTCCGGAACATGAACGTTGCGCCGGCGATTGCACCGCCGACAACATACCAGTAGCCTTTCAGGAATCTCGACGCGCCCATGACAATTCGCGTTGGCAGCGGAAGCGCCAAACCGGCCGACGAGAACAGATTCTCGAAGACTGGAATCACGAATATGAGCAGCACCGTTACCGCGATACCGGCGACCGCCATGATGACGCTGGGATAGATCATCGCGCCTTTCACCTTGCGGACGAGGGCGTCATTTTTTTCCATGAACGTCGCCAGCCGCATGAGGATAGTGTCGAGAATACCTCCGGCCTCACCCGCGGCGACCATGTTCACGTACAAATCGCTGAACGCCTTGGGATGCTTGCCCAGGGCATCGGCGACTGTGTTTCCGGATTCCACGTCGAAGACCACTTTCCTCATGATCTCCGACAACACCTTGTTATCGCTCTGATCAGCAAGGATCGTCATCGCCTGCACGAGGGGAAGCCCGGCGTTGATCATCGTCGAGAACTGACGCGTCAGAATGACGATGTCGCGCATCTTGATGTGGCCGCGCTTCGGCTTCTTCGGCGTCGCTTCGTCGATCTTGACGACGTTGAGACGCTGGCGCCGAAGCTGTGCGATCACGTCGTCGCGTGACTGTGCCTCCAGCGTCGCTGTGCGCATTTCGCCTGCAAAAGAGCGAGCCGTATATGTGAAAGTCGCCATAAGAATTCGTTACCCGCTACCAGTTGTCAGTTGTCTCATCGCCCGCGCCGGCACCCCCTCTCGGCTCCCGGCACGAGCGATGGATCCAGCTATTTTCTACCGCTGAGCCCGCCAGTGAGCGGCCGCGCAGCACTCGATAATTTTTCATCGCCGACTACTTCCTTGCCGATCATGCGCAGAAATTCGTCAGGCAGGCTCGTGACCTTGATTGCCTCTTCCTGCGTAATCTCCTTGCCTATGTACAGTGCATACAACGCATCGTTGAGCGTCTGCATTCCGTACTTCTTTCCGGACTGCATCGACGAGTAGATCTGATGCACCTTGTCATCGCGAATCAGCGCCCGAATCGCAGGAGTGACGACAAGAACCTCCGCAGCCATCGCACGACCCCGGCCTCCTGCCTTCGGTACGAGAGTTTGCGTTACGATGCCCTCGAGAACGAATGCCAGCTGCGCGCGAACCTGCGACTGCTGGTGTGAGGGAAACACGTCGATGATTCTGTTGATCGCTTCTGCCGCAGAATTCGTATGCAACGTCGCGAACGCCAGATGGCCCGTCTCGGCGATTGTGAGCGCGGCCTGAATTGTTTCGAGGTCGCGCATTTCGCCGATCAGAATGACGTCGGGATCCTCACGCAAAGCGTACTTGAGAGCCGCGGCAAACGATTTGGTATCGGTGCCGACCTCGCGCTGGTTGATGAGGCAGCCCTGATGCTTGTGGATGAACTCGATCGGGTCTTCGACGGTGATGATATGACCTTTTCTCTCGCGATTGATCTTGTCGATCAGCGCTGCGAGAGTCGTCGATTTTCCCGAGCCGGTAGGGCCAGTTACGAGAACAAGCCCTCGCGGCTTTTCCGCCATTTTTGCGATCGATGGCGGAAGCCCGAGATCCTGGAACGTCTTGATCGAGAATGGAATCTGGCGAATGACCATCGAGACGCATCCACGCTGCCGGAAGCAGTTTCCACGAAAGCGCGCGAGACTCGCGATCCCAAATGAGAAGTCGAGCTCATCTTCCATCTCGAATCGCTTCTTCTGATTCTCAGTGAGCACCGAGTATGCGAGCTGCAGCGTATCCTTGGGCCCCAGTATGCCGCCGGAATGGGCACTCGTGATCTCGCCGTCGATGCGGAGCTTTGGACACTCGCCCGCAACGATGTGAAGGTCTGATGCCCCAACGGTGACCATCTCTTCCAGAAGCGTACGAAGGTTGAGACCCATCGCTGGCGGCGCGCGACCAGCAATCGGATGCGCTGGCGGCGGTTCCGGGATAACGGGCGCTCTCTGCCCTTCCGGCGGAATGGTGGCCTGCATCGGTAGGCTCATCGCTGCGAACTCCTGGTAATGGAACGTTTCATCGCTTGTTAGACGACCGTGTCGGCGGCAGGTAAGCGATGGGCAGCGTCATATGCTGGTTTCGCGGACGACCTGATCGAGCGAAGCAATGCCCTTGATCACCTTCAACCACCCATCCATGCGAAGCGTCAACATGCCCTCGCTGATAGCCGCAGCCGCGATCTCCGCCGCTCCAACGTTTTTCATGATCAGGCGTCGCAACGAAGACGTCATGTTCATCGTCTCGTACAAGCCCTGACGTCCCTTGAGCCCAGTGCCCTGACAAGCCTCACAGCCGCTGCCCTTATAGAACGGAAGCTCATTGATCGGCGTGTCGAGCGTGACCTTGGCGAGGTGAGGTGCGGCGTGTTTGGTAGCGCGCGGTTTTGCATCTGCAAGAGCCACGTCGCTGAACTTCAACTCTCGAAGCGTCATCTTGCCGTGCACCTTCGCTACCGCAAGCTCGGCCTCTTCGGGCACGTATTTCTTTGCGCAGTGCAGGCACACCTTTGGGACGAGGCGCTGCGCAACAATCAGGTTGATCGCTGACGCAACGTTGAAGCTTTCTATACCCATGTCGAGGAGACGCGTGACCGTCTCCGGGGCCGAGTTGGTGTGAAGCGTGGAAAGAACCAGGTGACCCGTGAGCGCCGCTTTTGTTGCAATGCTCGCAGTCTCGAGATCGCGCACTTCACCGACCATGATGATGTTCGGATCCTGCCGCAGGAATGCTCGAAGCGCGGCTGCGAACGTCATTCCGACTTCTGACCGAACGAGCACCTGATTGATGCCGAACAAGTTGTACTCGACCGGATCTTCGGCCGTCATGATGTTGACGTTGACGCTGTTTACCTTGGACAGCGCCGAGTACAGCGTCGTCGTTTTCCCGGAGCCCGTTGGGCCGGTGACGAGCACCATACCGTATGGATTCGCGATCGCATCGAGAATCTCTCTCTCCGCCCGTGGCTCGATGCCGAAGCCCTGCAGATCGAGATTGAGATTGCCCTTGTCGAGAATTCGGAGAACGACCTTTTCGCCGAAGAGCGTCGGAAGTGTCGAAACGCGGTAATCGATGACGCGATTGAGGATCTTCAGCTTGATGCGCCCGTCCTGCGGAATTCTGCGCTCCGAGATGTTCAGGTTCGCCATGATCTTGAACCGCGAGATCAGGGCAGACCGAAGCTTCAGGGGCGGCTTCATGATTTCCTGCAGCACGCCGTCGATGCGATACCGCACGCGCAATT
>JANYKY010000511.1 GCA_025357975.1 Gemmatimonadaceae bacterium | reverse complement strand
CCGCCGGCAATACGGAGCGTACAAAGACATGGAATGCGGCTAACGAGACATCCCCTGTTTTGCCATTGAGCCTGACGACAATATCGGCAAGACCAAGCCCCTGACTCTCGACATCCCACGCTGCGAGCCGGTATGCGGCCGTGCCGAGGACTCCAAGCGTATCACGGGTGATCTGGATGGCAGGCTTGCCAATGAGCTGAGTTGCAGTCGCGGTGGCCTTTGCGGCCGAATCACTTTCGGTTGGAAAGTCGATTATTGCGCCAGCCGGCGCGCGAACTCTTATGAGCATGACAAACCGCTGGCCCACCGTAACGGTGTCGGGAGTCAGCTTGACTCCGAGCTGTACCGGAAAATCGGGGGCAGCTGGAGCTGGTTCGGGCGACTGAGGTACGGTCGCAATCTGGAAAAAAACTGCCAGTAGCCCCGCTATCATCGCCGGCTCGCTCGTGTCTCGCGAGCGCGAAAGAATTTCAGCAGCGGCTCGATGTAATTTCCGTCAGTTCGAACAGGCACTTCGTCTATTGCAAGGCGCCGAAGAAGATGTTTTCGCCTGTCTCGTTGCTCATTGACCTGCCGGTTGTAATCATCTCGGACCCGGCTCGAGCTGGTATCGATCTCGAAGGTCTCGCCGGTTTCGGGATCGACAAAACGCGCCAGCCCGATATCGGGCAGATCTCGCTCGCTTGGGTCTTCTACTGTCACGGCGACGACGTCATGCCTTTGCGCGAGAATCTTCAGCGGTCGCTCGACGTCGGGCGCGTCGAAATCAGAGATCAGGAAAATGATTGTCTTCTGGCCGAGCGTACGGGCGAGGTGGCTTGTGAGTCCGGCGACGTCCGTTCCGCGGCCGACCGGCTCAAAAGTCAGGATATCGCGAAGGATGCGCAGCACGTGCTTACGGCCTTTGCGCGGTGGGACGATGTATTCGATGCGATCGGTGAACAGCACAACACCAACGCGGTCGTTGTTGCGCACGGCGGACATCGCGAGAACAGCGGCAAGCTCAGTTGCAAGCTCGCTCTTGAATCTTCTGACTGTTCCGAATCGCTCCGATCCGGAGAGATCGACGGCGAGCATGACCGTGAGCTCCCGCTCTTCGATGTAGCGTTTGACGAATGGACGCCGCATGCGCGCCGTGACGTTCCAGTCGATTGTTCGGACTTCATCGCCGGGCTGATATTCGCGAACCTCGGAAAATTCCATTCCCTGGCCCTTGAACACACTTCGGTACTCGCCCGTAAACAACGAGTTGACGAGACCGCGCGTTCTCAGCTCGATGAGCTTTACCTGCCGGAGTACCTCTGGCGGGACGCCCTTCCTTACGGCCTCGCCGCCGGCCGCCGGGGCATGCGCGGGCTCACGCTGGCGATCCTCTTTTTTGTCACGGCTTCGACCGAAAATCGAGCGGCGCTTCTCGCGCGTCTCGTCTTCGCGCCGTGCAATCGGATTGACTCCGCCACGACGCCTGCCGATCGAAGACCGGCGTCCGATCACGGCGCTGGGACAGCCGCCAGGATACGGCTTACGATCGTGTCGCTGGTGACTTCTTCCGCTTCGGCTTCGTAGGTAGTGAGAACGCGATGCCTGAGCACGTCAGGAGCGATTGCCTTCACGTCATCAGGCGTCACGAATGCGCGTTCGCGCAGAAACGCATGGGCGCGCGATGCTTGTGCGAGTGACAACGTTGCACGGGGGCTCGCACCGAACTCGATGAGTGGAACGAGATCCTGCAGCCCGGCCTCGCCAGGAAAACGGCTCGCATGTACGATCGAAACGATGTAGTCGACGATTCGCTCGTCCATGTACAGATCTGCAATGCGTTGTCGCGCAGCCATGATCGATTCAGGTGTCGCCACGTGCCGAACTTCGATTGCGTGACCGCTCGCCATGCGGCGCAATATCTCCTTCTCTTCTTCGCGCGTCGGATATCCGACGTGCAGTTTCATCATGAATCGATCGACCTGAGCTTCGGGAAGTGGATACGTGCCTTCCTGCTCGATCGGATTCTGAGTGGCGAGAACGAGGAAGGGCTCGTCGAGCTTGAACGTTGTTCCACCGATCGTCACCTGCTTTTCCTGCATCGCTTCGAGCAGGGCTGCCTGAACTTTGGCCGGAGCGCGGTTGATTTCGTCAGCGAGAATGATGTTGGCGAAGATCGGCCCTTTTTTTACGCTGAACTGGCCATTCGATTGATCATAGATCTGCGTCCCGAGGATATCGGCTGGCAGAAGATCGGGCGTGAACTGAATGCGCTGAAACGTCGTGTTGATCGTCTCGGCGAGCGTGCGCACGGCGAGGGTTTTGGCGAGACCGGGCACGCCTTCGAGCAGAACGTGGCCGCCGGT
>JANYKY010000504.1 GCA_025357975.1 Gemmatimonadaceae bacterium | reverse complement strand
GCTATCTGGTCTGCCGGTAGCGTCGGATAGATCGGGACATCGGTAAATCCGCTCGTAAGGCACGCGTAATCAGCGATTGCCCATTCGGGCCGGTTCTCGGATAAAATCGCGACGCGGTCGCCCGGCTTCAGTCCAAGTGTGCCAAGCCCCAGGGCTGCACGTGTTACGCGTGTTGCGACGACCTTGTGTGAGATCGGGCGAAACTTGCCGTCGATGCTGACCTGCAATGCATCGGGACGATCGTAATCCGATATCGACTTGAAGAACAACTCGTTGAGCGTTCCCGGTTTTGGCGGCGGACCGCCATTGACGATCGAAGGCACTGTCTCCGCGCGCGCCGTCACTTCAGCCTGTACCTGAGAACGAGCCGGACTGGTGAGCCGCGAACCGCAACGCCTTTGTACGATGCAGAGGCGAGAACGACTATCGAATCCGAGGCAGATGTCAGCTGTGCGACATTCAGCTTTATGCGGCGCGCGGCGTTACCGCTCGCATCCGTGGTATCGGCCGTAGTGCCGGGAACACCGTTGTCGTTGACAAGCTGCGCAATTGTGCCTGCTGGGCTGATGAGCCGGAATGACACGCGATACCCGACGACAGCGCTGTCGCTTCCAGTTCCGTGCAGCAACCTGAGCCCCATCGCGTTCGAGACATTCACCGTCGTATCGGTCAGCGAGTACAGCAGGCTGTCACGCGCGTTGAGCGGGGCGGCGCTGTCCGGCCGCAGCGAGACTCCAATCTGAACCGGCGCCTGAATCGAGCCGACACTGACCAGGATTCTCGCGGCGGCACGAACGCTGTCGCCGATCACTATTCCCGAAACGCTGTCAACACGGATGCCGCGGTCCGCAGCGGAAAAGTGAAGTCCGGGCGACGTGACGGAACCGCCCTGAAAGTTGAACGCCGAAATAGTGATCGGACGAACCACACCAAGGGAATCGCGGAGCGTATCGCCAACGACCACGGATGGCGACGGAAGCGGATCCACGGTAAACGACAGGATTGCATTATCTCCTGTGGGAATCTTGGTACACGCCAGCGCAACCGCGGTGAAAGTCATGAGCGTGAACAACGCCCACGGAGATTTAGTCATTACAGGAACTGAGGGGCGAGCTGCATCGCCAGGTTTACATAGGCTTGCGCGGCCGGGTCGGCCGGACTGCGAAGCACGACGGGTTGTCCGGCGGCGAATGCATCGGCTGTGGCAATTGTGCGCGGAATGACGATCGGGAAAACAACGTTAGCCGGCAGATGTCGCCGCACATAATCGACGACGCGCTCGCTTGCCGGGTTGCCCTGCTCGAACATCGTCAGAAGAATCCCGTCGAGCGTAAGGTCAGGATTTACGGACACGACGTCCTGGATACCGCGCAGAATTTGCGGAGTTGTCTGCAATGCTAGAGGCTCGCACTGCAGCGGCACAATCACATGCTGAGCCGCCTCGAGCACCTTTCGCGTAATCGGCCCAATTCCCGGCGGTGAGTCGACAACGACGACGTGACATCGCGTTCGCGCTGTCTCGAGCAGGTCAGGCAGAATGTTCGTTTCTGCGATGAGCTGCTGGTAGGTCGCATGGTCTGCTTCATCCGATACAGTACCGGCGAGGATTACTCGCAACCACGGAAGCGCCGTAGGCAGGATTATCTCTCGAAGAGACTTCTGCCCGTTGAGATAATCAGCGAAGCCCGCGTTGTCGTGATCGCTGCGCAGGCCGACTCCGTACCTGACAGAGCCTTGCGGATCCACGTCGATTATCAGCGTCTTCAGCCCGCGCCGCGCAAAAGCCGCGGCGAGATTTCCCGCGGTAGTAGTTTTGCCGACGCCGCCCTTCTGACTGACGATTGCGAGAACATCACCCATCTACTCTGACGCCTCGGGATAATCCCCGGTGTCGAGCTCGGCGACCGGAGCCGACTCGCCGCTCGTCTTTATCTGCTCCAGCGTCTCTCTCGCGTGTCGGATCCAGCGATCGGCCTCTGCACTGGGAGCTGGCGGATCGATCAGGAATGCCTCCAGATGAAACGCCGCGTTATCTGTCTCGCCCTTCCGCAGGAGCAAAAACGCCAGACCGTAATGTGCGCCAGACAACTTCGGCTGAATCTCGAGGGCACGGCGGTAACAACGAATGGCTTCAGTCTGACGGCCCGTACGCGAATACGCGATGGCCATATTCTGCAGCACTCGGTGATTCGTCGGCTGATCCCTGAGCGCGAGCTGGTAAGACGTCAGAGCGGCTTCAAAATCACCCTGACGCTCGAGCGCGAGCCCCTCGCTCAAATAATCGAGGCGCTTCTGCTCATTCTTTGGTTTGTTGCCGCTAAAGCGACTCCAGAAAGACATCGAACCGAATCTACCGAGGACTACGATATAGAGCTAGGTTCCAAAATACATGTCGCCACGCAAGCAAACTGTCGATCCAGCCGAGGGCGTGCTTCATGTTGAGTGGCCGCTCTTCGGGGAGTTGTCGCGTGCCCTCGCCCTGAAAGTTTCCCGCGAATACGATCCCGATCTCGTGGTGGGAATCGCAACCGCCGGCGTCGTGCCGGGAGCAGTTGTCGCAGCAATGCTTGGCCGCGAATTTCACTCGCTCGTCGTCAGCCGCAAATACCGGGCGGAGGAAATCAGGGACACACCCGCGATCCTCTCCAGCGCGCCCGCAGAGGTGCGCGGAAAACGCATCCTTATCGTCGACGAAACCTGCGACTCGGGTGAGACCATGCGACTCGCAATCGGCGCGATTGTAAACGCTGGAGCCCTCGAAGTGAGAACGGCCGTTGAGTTCCGGACAGGATCCTTCGAACCCGACTTCCACGCGCTGGCGACCGCGAGCACGATCGTACTTCCATGGGACAGGGAAGTGATCATCGATGGCGAGCTCACATTGAACCCGGCCTACGCAGAGGCCCTCGGAACCAAGTAACTAAGTGGCTTGCTGCAACTCCTGCCACTTGTAGCTCATTACCTCTGAGTTGCCCATCAGAAACCGGCACCGGGACGAGTCGCCGTGGCAGCATTCGGTCTCGAGAACTGCAACCGGGTAACCGGCAATTTTTCCAAAGAATGCCGCCAGCATGCCAGTTGTAAGCTGGCAGCCTGGATCGTCTTGCGATTCGCCATGCGAGCCTTCCCAGCAATCGACGATGTCGATGATTGCGACGTCCTCATCATCGTCGTGGCTAAAACGCACATCTCCCCAGCCAGCATCGCGAAAAAAAGTCGACGCCTTCGACCCAAATTCCGAGAGCGGCAGCGCGCCCGCATCAGCATCGCCGGACTCACCCGCCTCCCGAAGCCAATGCTCGAACGCTGAGTAAATCGAGTCACCGCCAGCGTAGCCAGAAGCTCGAAGCGCTTCGACCGCGTCGGTAGAGTTGGCAGAAACGAGGATGGCCGCACGAAGCTGGCGCAAAGTGGGAATCGCAACCCCAACGAGATGTGAATTGGAAGTTTCCATCGTTCGCTCGGTCAAGGTTAGTCCCGCTCACCAGTGGCAATTCGACTAAGCAGCTCCGCCTCGTCAATCACTTCGACACCGAGCGATCGCGCTTTTTCAAGTTTGCTTCCCGCTTCAGCTCCGGCAACAACGAAACTGGTCGCCTTCGACACTGAGCTCGTCACGCGACCTCCTGCGCTTTCCACAGCTTCAGTTGCTTTCGGCCTCGTCAATGTCGGCAACGTACCTGTAATGACGACTGTCTTCCCAGCAAGAGCACCACCCGCCGCGACTTGATGCGGTTCGCTCAGGTTCACGCCAGCCGCTCGAAGTTTTTCTACGAGCTGCATCGCCGATGCATCGCTGAAAAAACGCACCACGCCCTCAGCGATAATCGGCCCGACGCCCCGCACCGAGCCAATCTCGGCCGACGAAGCCCGCGCGATCTCATCGATTGTCCCAAAGTGACGGGCCAGAAGCTGCGCCGCAATACTCCCGACATGCCTTATCCCCAAAGCGCCGAGCAGCCTGGACAGCGGCTGTGCTTTTGAAGTCTCGATCGCGGAGAGTAACGCCTCGGTGCCTTTTCCGGCGTAACCCTCGAGCGACAGGAGCTGCTCACCCGTCAGCGAGTAAATGTCGGCAGCATCGTTTACCAACCCCGCTGCGATGAGCTGATCGATGCGAGCGTACGAGAGCCCGCGAATGTCCATCGCTCCGCGAGATGCGAAATGCACCAAGGCTTCGAGCCGGCGACCAGGGCACGCCACATTGGGGCAATAGATAGCGACCTCTTCGTCATCTCGCTCGACAGGCGTTCCGCATGAAGGGCAATTTGGCGGCATTCGCCATGGCTCACCGCGGGGCTCACTCTTTTCTGGCACGGACGCGATGATCTGCGGAATCACTTCGCCTGCCCGCTTCACCTGGACTATGTCACCTACGCGAAGATCCTTTGCACGTATCAGGTCCTCGTTGTGAAGCGTAGCCAGCTTTACGATCACGCCTCCAATTTCGACCGGCTCGAGCTCAGCGTAGGGATTGAGCGCGCCCGTGCGTCCAACATTCACCTTGATGGCGAGAAGTTTCGTCTCCGCAATATCCGGCGCGAATTTTCGTGCGATCGCCCATCTCGGATCGCGACCACCAACCACTCCAAGATCGTCCTGCAAACGAAGACTGTCGATTTTTACCACCGCTCCGTCAATTGCGAAGTTCAGCTGGCCGCGAACGTTGTGCTCGATATTGTGCGCCCACTTATGGACGTCTTCCATCTTCTTGTAACGAGCGCGATGTGGCGCAACAGGAATTCCCCATGCGGCCAGCTGCTCGAGAAGGTCCCACTGAGTTCGAAAGTCGAATGTCGCGGGGTCGGCGGCAGCGACTGAATACCCGAAGAATCGAAGCGGCCGGCGCGCCGTTACCGCTGGATCGAGCTGTCGCAAACTCCCTGCGGCTGAATTGCGCGGATTCGCAAATACGGGCTCACCGGCCTGAACGCGAGCCTCGTTCATCTTCTCGAAGGCGTCGAACGGCATGTACACCTCACCGCGGATCTCAATTCGTCCGGCCGGATGGTTGCCGATGAGCCTGAGCGGCACATCACGAACAGTTCGCAGATTCTCGGTGACGACTTCGCCGATGGATCCATTACCGCGGGTCGCTCCAATCGTGAAAACGCCATCGTCGTACGTGAGGCTGACGGCCGCCCCATCGATTTTCAGCTCGACTGCATAACCTGATTTGTCGACATCTTCTCCGGCGAGCCGCACAGCCCGGTCACGCCACGCGTCCAGCTCGGCCTCATCGAAGGCGTTTCCAAGCGACAGCATAGACGCGATATGCTGGTGTTTGACCAGGGAGGACTGAGGCGTTGCACCAACCCGAACCGTGGGAGAGTCAGGTGTCCGCAACGCAGGGTTAGCTGATTCGATCTCCTGAAGCTCACGGAACAGCTTGTCATAATCGCGGTCGGAAAGCCGCGGTGCATCCAGGACGTAGTACTCGTGCGATGCCCTGTTAAGCGCTTCCCTCAGCTGTGACGCGCGACTCGCTGGATCGCTCCCGGCCGGCGGTGTTTTGTCGTTCTGATATCGCTGCATCCGGCTCGGCTTCGCTTCCGTTGTGCGCGTTGAACTCATTGCTGTCGAACCTGACGACGCGATTCCGTCCGGTTTCCTTCGCTACGTACAATGCATCGTCGGCGGCTTTCAGAATTCCTTCACGACCGCTGATCTTCGGATGAGGCCAGGATGCGACTCCGAAGCTGACGGTGCGCTTGAGCGTGCCGCCCTCATATGAAAATGTATGCGAGTCGACCCGGTGCCGCACGCGTTCGGAAAAGGTTACCGCTGCATCCAGAACGGTACCGGGAAGCAGAAGCAAAAACTCTTCGCCTCCGTAGCGTCCAACACGATCGATCTCACGAGCCTCTGCAGTGAGAATACCCGCAAACTGCTTGAGAACTTCGTCTCCCGCCGCATGACCATACGTGTCATTCACTTTCTTGAAGTGATCGATGTCACACATGACAACGGAAATCGGCTCGTGCAGACGGAGGGAATGCTCGAACATCTCGTGAAGCCGCTGCTCCAGCGCCCGCCTGTTGTCCACGCCAGTAAGCCCATCAGTAAGCGAGATGCGAAGAAGCTTGTCGTTCATGTCCGACAATTCTTTTTCTCTCTCGGCCAGATCCTGCTGTAGTCGCTTTATCCTGAGGAGCGACCGCACCCTCGCTTCCAGCTCAGCGAAATTGATTGGCTTCGTTACGTAGTCGTCCGCGCCTGCTTCGAGGCCGGCAACCATCCGTTCGGTCGAGTCGAGAGCCGTCTGCATGATGACGGGAATGAAGGGCAGGCTCGCGTCTGCCTTGAGGCGTCGGACGACCTCGAGCCCATCCATGTCTGGCATCATCACGTCGAGCAGAACCAGATCAGGACACCACCGTGATACACTGTCCAGAGCTTCCTGCCCGCTCATGGCGCCCTCGACGTCGTAGCCGCGCGATTCGAGCCGGGCGCGGAGTACTTCTACGTTGTCTTCGTGATCGTCAACAACAAGAATCTTTTTTTTGACGCTTCGGGACTCTGCTGCTTCAGTTGCCATTATCGCGGCCGAGAAACCGCTGAACCTCGGCTACGACGGCACGTGGCTCACACGGCTTGGCGAGATAACCATCACATCCAACCTCAAAAGCCTTCTCCCGATCCGACGCAAGGGCGTGGGCGGTGAGAGCGATGATCGGGATGTGCTTGGTGGCAGGATCATGTTTCAAAACCTGCGTCGCCTCCCAACCGTCGATGATGGGGATCGAGATATCCATCAGGATTAGATCCGGATGCACGGTTCTCGCCTTGGATATCCCTTCTTCCCCATTCCACGCTTCGGTTACCTCGTAACCGAAATGCTTGAGAATGGTTGAATATACGATACGGTTGTCTTCGTTATCCTCGACAAGCAGAATCATTTTACCAGACTCGCTCACTTGACCTCGCATGGGTATTGCAATCCCAGCCATCGGAAGCAAATACCTTACCATCCCCCCTCGCCGACATGGAAAAAAGCGCCGTAAACGATGAAGTCGTTGCCTCCGCGCCAGCTCGGAAGCCGCGCGGAAAACCATACAGGTCAATACCGAACGCTCGTTCAATAAGCATGCTCGGCGTCGGAATGGTGGTTGGCGCCGTACTTGGCGCCGGTGTAACGCTGCTGATGGCCCCGCGAACCGGCCGCGAAATGCGTTCTTTGCTCGGAGATCGCGCCCGTCGGGTTCGGCCGGGAACAGGTGTCTGGTACAAGCTCGGGAAAGAGCTTAAGCGCGCAGCAGCCGCAAAACGCAAGCATCTGGAGCGGGAAGAGAGTCGCGAGCGAGTAAGGCAACACGCCGCGGCTCAACCGCCGGTTGAAACCGTCTAGGGGGAGCTGAGAGACTTTCTCGCTTCCTCTTTGTAGTGCCCGTCGTTGACGTCGGTCGGGGGAAGTTTGAGCACCGTTTGCAGCTCAGCTCTCGCACGCGTCTTGTCGCCGGTATCTCTATAGACCCCTGCAAGGTCGAGGTGATGGACAATTCGCCGAGGATCTGCGGCTACAGCCTTTTCCATGTACGAAATCGCGTTCGCCCAGCTCGCTGTCCCGAAAACCTGACCTCCGAGGAAGTTTTTGGCGATCATGCGGGTAATGCCATTCAGTCGCATCACTTCGGCATTCCACATACCCATAACATGCAGGCAGCCCGCAAATGCCGCATCGTGCCTGAGGCATTCAAGCGCCTCCGAACGAATGGCCGTTGCATATTTCACACGCGAACGCGCGCTCTGCGCCAGCGCAGTTTTTCCGAGCGCTCGCGCCAGAGCAAAATGTCCTTCCGGGCTGTTTGCATCGAGGGCAATCGCGCGCCGCGCGTACTGCTCCGCGCTGGCGAACAGTGCCGAGCGTCTGGTATTGTCCGGCGAATATGATCCGATGTCAACGGCAGATCTCGATGCCTTCCACAGCGCGTCGAAATTTCGAGGGTCGGCGGCAAGAGCCTGTTCGTAATGGGCGAGCGCGCCCGAAGCATTGAGTGCTGCGTAGTCATTATCACCGAGGCTGACCTGGTTGGACGCAGACTGCGCTGATGCAGTACCGAACATCGAAATGACGAGGAGCGAGACGAATAGTGATCGCATGTTGACCATGGGGAGCGTGTGTTGAATCAAAGCTGGACTACCGCGAGCAAAGAATGATTGTTCCGCGGCTCATAGAACGAAAGCGCGACGGCGGCCGTCTCGAGAGCGACGAGATTCACGAGCTGATCCATCTATACGCCGCG
>JANYKY010000490.1 GCA_025357975.1 Gemmatimonadaceae bacterium | reverse complement strand
CAGGTCGAACAGGCGATCGACTGCAAGCGAGGCGATCGATGTCGAAAGCGGAATCGCTGTTTCTCTCGACAGCGCGTACCCGCGCGCGATCTCTCCAGCGCGCGCGGGAACAAGATTGTTCACCATCATGCCGATCGCAGTGGATCTCCACAGCGGACCGAACGGCGTGTCGGGCGCGACGGGCTGAAGGATTGTTTTCCACCGGCGCGCGCGCAGTGGAAAAATGATCGTCGCGCAAAATGCCGATGCGAGAAAAAGCGGAATGCTCGATTGCGCGAGCTCCCGCCAGACCACTGCGAGAGAAACATCGCGCAGCGTCCACCATAGCAGGACGATGCTCAGCGCGATGCCCATCGCGCTCTTCCAGCTGAATTTCAAGGCCTAATCAGTCGCTGCGAGGGCGACGAGGTCGAGCAGCTCGTCCAGCGTCTGGCGGTCCGGCATTTCGGAGCCCAGATGGTATCGAATCTCGAGCGCGCGATCGAGTGCAGCGCGGCCACGAAACAGCAAGGTGTCGATGGCAACTGGAGCCGGCAGGACAGGCGTTCTCCGCGACCGCTCGCGTGATACTGCGCCGAGCTGCGCAATGCTGGTCGAGAGAAGCGCTTGCAGCTCCTGCCCGCGTGCCGGTGTTAAACGCGGCTCGACCCTGCTACGCGGCGCAAAACCGGCGCGCACAACGTGCGGGCCAGCGTCGTCGAAGAACAGTGATGAAATCGGAATGGTGTTGTCCTGCACGCTCATCGAATCAAATCTCGTGTTGGTAGCGAGCCGCGTCCATTGCCCGACGCATCTCCCGCACAGCCTCTTGAAGCCCGACGAAAACCGAGCGACTCACAATAGAGTGTCCGATGTTGAGCTCCGTAACTTCTGGAATCGCCGCCACCGGCCCAACGTTTCGGACAGTGAGTCCATGTCCCGCATAAATGGACAGACCCTCAGCCGCACCAATGCGAGCACCGTCGACAAGCGCGGCCAGCGTTGCCGGGTCCGCCAGGTGGTTGGCATACTCTCCGGTGTGCAGCTCGATCGCATCGGCGCCGACCTGTCGCGCCGCGACTATTGTCCGTGGATCCGGAGCGACAAAAAGACTGACATGTATTCCTGCCGCTTTCAAGCGGTCCACCGCCGCGCCTATTCGAACACGCCCGCCGAGTACATCGAGTCCACCTTCTGTTGTCACTTCCTCGCGCTTCTCCGGTACGAGCGACACCTGACTCGGTTTCAGCCGTACCGCCATCGCGATCATCTCGTCGACACAGGCCATCTCGAAATTGAAAAAAGTTGTGATCGAAGTTGCGAGCGCTTCAACATCGGAGTCCTGGATGTGACGGCGATCCTCGCGAAGATGCACGGTAATTCCATCAGCACCGGCAGCTTCGCAGACGGCTGCGGCTTCTACCGGACTCGGCTCGGTGCCGCCTCGCGCCTGCCTCAATGTCGCGACATGGTCTATGTTCACATAGAGTCGCGAATGTCTTGATCGCATTTGATACCCTCGTTACGTTCGCACCATCTTTCGTGGAGCACTGTGTGAAGAAATTTCTGCCCGCTCTCCTGCTGCTTGCTGCCTGCTCGCATACGACGAAGAGAACCACCACCGAGCCGATCCCCCGACGGCGTTCTGAGCCCGCACGTACCCGCGAGCCAGCGCCGACACGGGCGAGCGACAGGCTCACTGGCGCCCCAACCGCGCGGGCTGCCGTTTCAAATTTCCTTGACGCTGTAAAAGCGGAAGATCTTCAGGCAATGTCCGTAATCTTCGGAACGAGTCACGGACCGTCACGGGATAATATCGAACGTTCCGAGCTCGATAAGCGACTCGTAATTCTTCAGTGTTACTTTACGCACGACAAATTCCGGATTGTCGATGACTCACCCGGCGAAGGCGGCCACCGCATCGTGACGACCGAGCTGACACGCGGCGCAAACACCCGCACTCCGCGGTTTTATGTGATTGCCGGACCGGGCAACCGCTGGTACGTCGACAATATGGAGATCGCAGCGGTTCGCGACTTCTGTAGAAAATAGCGAGCGCTGTCTTAGTGCTCGGACAGCTCGACGAGAATTCCCTGCGTCGAGCCGGGATGAAGAAAAGCGATTCGCTTGCCTTCGGCGCCGAGCCTTGGAGTTTCGTCTATCAGCCGAATTCCAGCGGCCCGGCATTTTTCCAATGTTGCACCGATGTCGTCCACTGCGAAGCAGATGTGGTGGATTCCAGGTCCACGCTTCGCGAGGAATTTCCCGATCGGAGAGCTTTCGTCCTGCGCTTCGAGAAGCTCGATCAGCGAGTCGCCGGCGGACACGGCGGCAATGCGTGCTCCGTCTGAATCGTCAACCGGAAACTCCGGTAATCCCAGAATCTCGCTGAAAAAAGGAAGGCTCGCCGAGATCGACTTCACGGCGATGCCAATGTGCGCGATGCGAGTGCCCTTCGGGGGTTTCGGTTGCATTAGATTTCGGGACGCGGTGGAACTGAAAAAATAATCCAGCGAGCGATCCGGTACATCCGGCCAGCGAGGGTTTAATGTCGAATGCAGTGGACGTCACGGACAACGATTTTGAGGCGGAGATCGAGCAGCACGCAGGTCTTGCTGTCGTGGATTTCTGGGCGACCTGGTGCGGCCCCTGCCGCATGATCGCTCCGATTCTGGATCAGCTTGCCATCGAATATGCAGGCAAAGCCAAAGTCGCGAAGCTCGATGTCGATACCAATATCCGCACACCCGCCCGTTTTCAGGTTCGATCGATTCCGACAATCCTGTTTTTCAAGGACGGCAAGCTCGTCGATCAGGTTATCGGCGCGGTAAAGTCGCAGATCGAAACGAAGTTCAAGCAGCACGCGGCCTAGCTGGCAGGGTAGAGCCGATTGACTGCGCCGGTCGCGGCAGGCTCTCTCTATATCGTCAGCACGCCCATCGGTAACATGGGCGACATGTCTTTTCGCGCGGTCGAGGTTCTCTCCTCGGCCGCGCTTGTCATTGCCGAGGACACGCGTCACTCGCGCAGGCTTCTCGATCATTACGAAATAGGGACGCACTGCTCTGCATATCACGAACACAACGAAGCGCGTGAAACGCCTCGCCTGGTAAAACGCATGCAGGGCGGCGAGTCGCTCGCACTCATCACGGACGCGGGCACACCGCTCCTTTCCGATCCAGGGGCCAGACTCGTCGCCGCTTCGATCGAGGCCGGACTGTCAGTCATTCCAATCCCTGGCGCCTCTGCATTGCTGGCCGCCCTGGTTGGATCCGGCGTTGCGGGAGATCACTTCACATTTTTCGGCTTCCTTCCGCGCAAGGGTAAGGATCGTCATCGCGTGTTAACTGAGATGATGCGAATGACGCATACCGCTATCCTCTACGAATCACCGCTTCGCGTCTGTGAGACACTCAAGGAACTGACCGACGCGGGCGCCGGGGCTCGCTCCGCCGTTGTCGCGAGAGAGCTGACAAAGAAATTTGAGGAATTTTCACGCGGCACGGTTGGCGAGCTCGCAGAGAAATTCGAGCAGACGCCCGCGCGTGGCGAGGTCGTCATTCTTGTCGGCGGAGCCACTGAAGAAAAGGCCGATGAGGACGTAATGCGCTCGGTTGTCAGGGAGATGAAATCCGCCGGACTCAGCTCGCGCGATTCCGTCGATCGACTGATGAGCCGGTTCGGTGCGCCAAGAAACCTCGCGTACAAGCTGGCGCACGAAGAGTGATCGCGTTTCCCGGGCCAGCGGTCGAAATTGCGCAGCTCGATCGGGCTGCGATCAGTGATGATCTCGGACCCGATGGGCCAATCGCCCTCGAGATGCAGCAATACGAAGATCGGCCGGCGCAAAGAGAAATGGCGAGCGCGATTGCAGAGCTGTACAACGATGGCGGAGTAGGCCTGATAGAAGCGGGAACCGGCGTGGGCAAATCGCTCGGTTATCTGCTTCCTGCATTGAGATGGGCACATCTCACCGGTGAGCGCACGGTGATTTCCACCAATACAATCAATCTCCAGGAGCAACTCGTTCGGAAAGATCTGCCTTTCCTGGCGCGAGCGCTCTCGGACCAGCCGGTTCGATTTGCGCTGCTCAAGGGTTGGAGGAACTATCTGTGCCTGCTTCGTCTCGAGCAGACGAAACTGATCGGCCCTCTGCTGTTCGCCGACAATGCGTCGGGCATAGACTTGATTTCGGAGTGGGCAAAACGCACCACTGACGGATCGATGAGTGACCTGCCGAACCCGCCCAATTCCGATGTGTGGGATGAGGTTGCGGCCGAACCCGATCTATGCACTCGCACCAAGTGCCCGCATTTCGAGCGATGTTTTTTCTTCCGTGCGAGAAAGGAAGCCGCCAACGCTCAGGTCGTCGTCGCGAATCACCACTTGCTGATGTCCGACATAGCCGTGCGACGAATGCAGCAAAATTGGGACGAAACTGCTGTGATTCCCGCGTATTCGCGACTCGTGATCGACGAGGGACATCATCTCGAAGACGCGGCGGCGGCTCACCTCGGCGCGACGGCCTCGCGGCGAGGACTTCTGCGGCTGATGTCACGCCTTGCGCGCAATCCATCGCGCCGCGGCAGTGGTGGAGGAATTCTCACTGCGCTCTCTGAACGGTTGCGAGCTCGCCCCAACGATATGTTCAGCAAGGCGAGCCTCGAACTGCTCGACAGAAAGATTCTGCCTGCTGTCGACGCTGCACGTGAGAAGGGCGCGATCGTATTCGACCTTCTCGAGACATTTCTGCGGGAGAGCTCGCAACCGACACTGCGCCTCACTGAAGACTTTGCAAGTCATCACATCTGGAAGGCTGGTCTCGGTGCAGCTCTCAACGACTTGCTCACACAAACGGCGGTCCTGGCCGATACGATCGGCATGATTCGCGATCGACTCGAAATGGAGATGACTCCCGACGAGCCGACGGCCGCACTGGTTAGTGAGCTACGCGGCATTGGGCGCCGTCTCGAAGCGCTTGCTGCGGCCTTGCACGGCGCGCTGGATTCCGGCTCCGACGCGCATAAGCGAGTGCGCTGGGTTGAGTCGCGCGGGCGCGAAAACAATATCGGTGTGACATGGGTGCCGCTCGATCTTGCTCCGATTCTTCGAGACGATCTTTTCAGCCGCGTACGAACGACGATTGTCACGAGCGCAACGTTGACGACCGATTCACGCTTCGAGTTTCTGTCGAGCCGCCTCGGAGTCGATCAGCTTCCGATCCCTCCGGTGACGGAATCGTACGCTTCTCCGTTTGACTTCAGGCGACAGGCAGTTCTTGCAGTCCCGAATGACATTCCCGCACCGAATGTCGATGCGGCGGGACATTTTCGGTCGGTTATTCGGATGGTGGGCGAATTCACCAACGCGTCGGACGGTGGAATTTTCGTCCTGTTCACGTCTCATCGAGATGTGCGACAGGCCGCCGCCGATTTGCGTGCGCTCGGCATGGCGAACGATCGCCCTCTTCTGGTTCACGGAGAAGAATCGCGGGATTCGCTGCTCGCCCGCTTTCGGGAATCCGGGCGCGCCGTGCTGTTGGGAACTTCGTCATACTGGGAAGGCGTGGACGTTGCCGGTCACGCTCTTCGCGGCCTGCTCATAGCACGCCTTCCGTTCCGCGTGCCAACGGAACCGCTTACTGCCGCGCACTGCGAAGCGATCGCGGAGCGAGGGGGCGACCCATTCGGCGAGTACATGGTGCCACACGCCGCGCTTCGCTTGAAGCAGGGATTTGGAAGATTGATAAGGTCGAAGTCCGACCGCGGTGCGATCGTGATCGCCGATCCACGCGTCGTGTCGAAGAGCTATGGAGCAACGCTGATGCGAGCGCTTCCACCCGCTCGCCGCATACTTTCCGGGTGGGATGAAATTTCACGGCAACTACACGAGTTCTATTCGGTGTCCGAGTGATGTGGATACCGCACGGGCAATTATATGACTGACCTCAGATTCGATGACCCGTTGACGGGCGCCGGCGGCCTTCCTGCTGCTTCGCGATCCGCGCTTCCCAGGCCTGGCAAGATTGTGTGCATTGGCCGGAACTACAGCGAGCACGCGAGGGAACTAGGTAACGAAGTACCGACAGAGCCACTGTTTTTTCTCAAGCCTAGCACAAGCCTGATTCAGGATGGTGAGGCAATCGTGTTGACCGATCAATCCGTGCGCGTTGAGTTTGAAGGCGAGATCGGGATTGTCATCGGCTCGCGTCTCACCAAGGCGTCCGAGAGTGATGCGGTGGCGGCCATCAGAGGAATCGTTGCGATCAACGACGTCACTGCGCGTGATCTGCAGAAGAAAGACAGTCAATGGACTCGCGCGAAGGGCTTCGACACCTTCTGTCCCGTTGGGCCGATCGCCGAGGGCGCCCATGATCTCGCCAATCTCGTTGTAATCACACGAGTGAACGGCGAAGAAAAGCAGCGGGCGAAAGCAAGCGAGATGGTGTTCTCCATTCCAATGCTGCTCTCATACGTGTCGCAGGTGATGACTCTCGAGCCGGGAGACCTTGTCGCGACTGGCACGCCAGCAGGCGTTGGTCCGCTGAAACCCGGAGATGTCGTTGACGTCGAGGTTGAAGGCTTGAGCCGCGTCAGTAATCCAGTGGTGGCGCCGCGCTGATGCCTCGTTTTGCGAAGCGTCTTCTCGATCTTCCCGAATACGCGCTCGGAAAATTCCCGGAGAAGAAGCGTGCGCTCATCGCGCGTGGTGTCGACGTGATCGACCTCGGCGCCGGCGACGCGGATCTCTCGCCGCCGCCTGCAGCGGTCGAGCGTTTGGCCGCGGCCGCGCGTAACCCTGATATGAGCCGTTACGGCTTCGGTCTTGGACTCGTCGAATACCGCGAGGCAATCGCGCGCTTCATGTCAAAGCGATTTGGTCTAACCTTTGACCCTTTCTCCGAGATCGTGCCGCTGATCGGCTCAAAAGAAGGCATCTCGCACGTCGCGCTTGCTTACGCAGAAGAAGGAGACGTCACGATCATTCCCGAACCCGGGTATCTCGCGTATGTCGGCGGAACTCAACTCGCGATGGGTAAACCCTACAGGTATCCGTTGCGCGCGGACAACGGATTTCTCGTCGATCTCGATGATGTTCCTGCAGATGTGTTGAACCGAACGAAGATTCTTTATCTCAACTATCCGAATAATCCCACAGCGGCAGTTGCGCCGAGGGAATATCTCGAGTCGATCGTGGAGCGCTGCAGGGAACACGACATCCTGCTGGTGTATGACAATGCCTACTCCGAGATGGCATTCGACGGATATCGTCCGCCGAGCATTTTCGAGATCGACGGGGCGCGGGATGTAGCCATCGAGTTTCATTCCATGTCGAAGACATACAACATGACCGGCTGGAGATGCGGCTGGGCTGTTGGAGCGAAGGAGCTCGTCGCGCCCCTCGCGAAAGTAAAATTATTTGTGGACACCGGTGCATTCATGGCTGTTCAAGCCGCATCCGCGTCAGCGCTCGACAATTGGGCCGAGTTCGTCCCGCGCAACATTGCGGTGTTCGAGGAACGGCGTGATGCGGCAGTTTCAGCATTTCGCGAGAACGGCTTCGAGTGTGAGTCACCGAAGGCAACGATGTATCTGTGGATCGCGCTTCCCGAGCATGTAACGAGTGCCGAGTTCGCGGAATTCCTGATGGAGGAAGAAGGCGTGATTGTTTTGCCAGGCTCGTCGTTCGGTAAAGGTGGAGAGGGATTTTTCAGGGTGTCATTCATCACGTCTCCGGATCGGATTCGTGAGGCAGCCGCACGTGCGGGACGTGTGTTGACGAAGCTCAGCGTGGGCGCCTGAGTCATTTGTCAGCTCTTGTGATGAACACGCTTCGCGGGTCGAGAGATCCATCCCAGCTGCCTCCACGCAAGCGCGGGCCATCACGCTCGTTTGTCGCGTCGTTCCTAATTCACGCAGTGTTGATTGTAGCGCTGGTGCGATTCCTTGTGTCTCCTGCCGCATTCTCGCTGATTTTTGGAAAGCAGCATTCAGCGGAGGTTCCGGCCGAGCGAATCGGATTCCTGCGCTTGCCGCAGGCGGCGGGTCCGCCGATTGCCGGAAAAAGTGGCGGGGATAACAAGCCGGCCAGCAGGGTCATCGTTCAGAAGCTGGTTGCACCGACTGTCGTTCCTGCGAGTATTCCACCCGCAGCGCCGAATGCGGTACCGGCGCCTTCGGAAGGCAGCGGTCCTCTTGTCGGATCAGGCGGACCAACTCGCGGGATTCGCCCGACGTATAACGATCCGCGCCTCTGGTCGCCGCCGGGTGACATCGTCGCTGCGCCGAAGAGCGCAAAGGAGCGGCTGGACAGCGCCATAGTCTCGATCGTTCAGCCATTCAATGATTCGATTGCGGCAGCTTCGGGCGAGCGAAAGCCCGGTGACTGGACGTTCGATCATGGCGGAAAGAAGTACGGCATCGACCAGCAGTACATCCACCTCGGCAAGTTCTCGATTCCTACAGCAGTACTGGCGATGCTTCCCATCAATCGGGGTGGAAATCCGTCTTATGATTCCAACAGGCGCTCGATGCAGCTTCATGCTGACATTTTCTGGCAGGCGCAGCAGGGAATGAACGACGCCGATTTCAAGAAGGCCGTGAAAAGCATCCGGGAACGCAAGGAACGCGAGAAAGCGGATGCCGACAAAAAAGCGCGGACGGCTGATCGGCCGCCCGCGCAATCACCAGCCAATCATTAGAGCCTAGCTGGTCATCTGCGCTGTCTGAGCTTCCATCGTCACGAATGGACGGAAGACTCCGCAAACAACTCCAAGAATTCCGAAGTCGTCGCTCGGCTTGATAATAATCTCACGCTCGGCCGGATTGGCTGGCTCGAGGACGACGGTGCCGTTCTTGTGAGTGAGTGTCTTTACCGTGGCTTCCTCGCCGATTCTCGCGGCGATGATGTCGTTTTCCTTGGCTTTTGCGGCCGGGTTGACCATGACAAAGTCGCCGTCGGTGATCGAGCGACCGATCATGCTCTCACCTTTGACCTTGAGAAAATAAACTTCCTCGGCCGGGACAAATCGGCGGTCCATCGTGATATAGCCGGAGAGATGTTCCGGGAGCAAAGCGGGCTCGCCAGCGTGGATTCGTCCGTAATAAGGTACAGGCTTGGTCTTGCTGCCTCCGGTGAATCCGAGCAGCCGCACGCCGCGCGATCTGGCGGGATCGCGTTCTATATAACCCTTGCGGGCAAGCGACTGAAGAAGATCCGAGACAGTCTTCGTCGATTTGATCTGAAATTTTTTCCCAATATCTCGAATGCTCGGCTGATACGTATTCTCAGCCGTAAAGTCGAGCAGGTAGTTGTAAACTGAGCCCTCGAGCGGGGTTAATGCCTCTGCCATTGAAACTCCAAATGAGTGAAGGCGCGAACCAAACGGCCAGTTAGTATTTCAGGCCGGTGGGTTCGCGTACAATCTGGGCGCAGGAAACTTGAGCGTCAACCGATAATTTTATGCGTCACTCCGAGTCGTGACGTGCGTCTGTACGGAGCCATACAGAGGCCGCGCCCATCCGTTTCAACGCGAGGTCTCGCCCCTGCATCATCAGCACTTCGAAAATCCCGGGACTCACCGACATTCCAGTCAACGCCACGCGGAGCGGCTGAAAGACTTTTCCGGCCGGCACACCGCGGCTTTCAGCGAGCGTACGAAGAGATGCTTCGAGAGCTTCACCTGTCCACTCGGGCTGCGCCTCGAGGGCGGAGCGGGTCGCGTCGAGGATGTCTGCCGCGGCCACCGGATCTTTCCAGTTTTTTGCAGCCGCTTCTGCGTCATAGTCGATTGACTCGAGAAAGTATGGCTCAGCCTGCCGTACGATGTCGTCGGTTGTCCGGGCCCGGACGCGAAGCAAATCGAGCAGAGACATGTACCACCCGCGGCGCGACTCAATGGTCTCCTGGTCTACGAGCCCTGCCGCAATCATTAGCGGAGTGACAGTCGGTTCGAGCTCAGCGAGCGGAATGCGCGAGAGGTGCTGTCCATTCATCCACTCCAGTTTCTTCGTGTCGAATATCGCGGCTTTTCTTTGCAGCCCGTCCGGCGTGAACAGCTCGATCATCTCTTCCATTGTCATGACTTCGCGATCTTCGCCCGGAGACCACCCGAGTAACGCGAGGAAATTGAGCATCGCGCCTGGAAGCAAGCCCTGATGCTGATAATCCCCGACCGCTGTCGCACCGTGACGCTTGCTCAGCTTCTTTCCGTCCATGCCGTGAATCATCGGGAGGTGTGCAAACACCGGCAGGCCGGCACCAAGTGCCTGATAGAGCAGGATCTGCTTTGGTGTGTTGGAGATGTGATCGTCCCCTCGCATCACGAGCGTGATCTTCATCGCAATGTCGTCCGAGACCACCGCAAGGTTGTAGATCGGTGTCGCGTTCGAGCGGAGAATGACGAAGTCTTCGAGATCCTTGTTCGGAAATGAGATTGTTTCGTGGACGAGATCGTTCCACGAGGTAGTGCCCTCGGGAATGCGGAAGCGGACAACGAACGGCTCGCCTGATGCCACTCGGCGGTCGATCTCGTCGGACGAGAGGCGGTCGCAACGGCGGTCGTACTTGAAGCTC
>JANYKY010000522.1 GCA_025357975.1 Gemmatimonadaceae bacterium | reverse complement strand
GAGGCGCCGCTCATGCCGGCGGACCGATATCGCAGTAGCTCGAGGCGAATGCTTCTCAACAGCTGCCGGCAATGTTCGAGCTTGGCCTCAGCGTCAACTCTTTTCTTTCCAAGGTCGGCTACCACGCGGCGCTGCCGCTTGAGATGGGCAAGCCTTCGCACGCGCTCTTCGCTGGCGCGGTGTTCGAGCGGATTCGCCTGCCCTTCGAGGCGTGTGATTTCTTTTTCAATCGCTTCTGGCGTGTCCCGGTTGTCCCGAAGGTCGAGCTCTGCGAGTAGCGACGCGACCTGCATGCCCTTGCGGTAGATGCCGTCGGCGGAGCCTGCGACATCGGGAATCTGGTCTTTCTCGTCCTTCGTCATCGTCTGCAGCTGACGATGTATCTCGTCGCGATCCATGCGAATTGAAGCGAGCGCGGAACCGTAAGGCGAGTTGTCAACCGGGAGCGGACCAGCGCCAGAGCTCTCCCCGGGAAGCGGCGAGCGTGGCATGTGTGAGTTGCCGCTCCCAAGACGATTGCCCGCCGAAGCTCCGCGGTTGTCAGGGAAGAGTCCTTCCGAGGCACGAGCACGGGCGCGAGCTCTCACCTGCTCGCGCTTTGTTTCGTCGAACAATGCACGCGCGTCGTCGATTGTCTCTGCAGCAACGTCGAAGATCAGCCGGTCGCGCGGCTGCCTGAACACATCGCGCCAGTTGTATCCTTCCTGCCACAGCTTCGAGTACTGAACGGCCATGATGATCGACCATACGGCTGTGACCGTGAAGAAACCTGTGTCCCCAAAAATGGAGACCGGGATAATGATCGCGTTGACCGCCAGGAACGGTGCAAGCTTTTTTCTGAATTTCCGCACGGGCTCTGCATTCCAGCGATCCAGTTCTTCAGTGGATGTGACTCTCTCACCGCGGAGTCCTCCACCGGTTCTCGTCGCGACGGTTCCGCGACCGCCGGTATCCCGCTGTGAGCCGAATCCGGAAAGCCCCTGGCTGCCGATCATGCCGTAGGCAGGAAGCCCGGCCGGTGCCTGCGCCGTGCGAAGGGTCGGCATGACGCCACTGCTCAGTGCGGCGACGACCGATTCAGCATCAGGGAATCGGTTCGCCGGATCCTTCTCGAGAAGAATCATGATTACACGCGCGAGATCGGGCGGAAGGTCCATGCGCCGTTGATCCACAGGCACCGGACGCTCCGAGAGATGCTTCACGAGCATCGATGGAGTGTTCGGCGCATTGAACGGCAGATCGCCACACGCCATCTGATATCCGACGACACCGAGCGAATACAGATCGCTGCGTCCATCGATGTTCGATTCGCCGGCCGACTGCTCGGGCGACATGTAAGCAGGCGTGCCGATCGCCATGCCGGTCGCGGTGAGACGCGAATCACCGTTATCGGTAAGGGCGCGCGCGATACCGAAATCCGTCACCATCGCGCGGCCGCTGTCAGCGTCGAGCAGGATGTTATCGGGCTTGATGTCGCGGTGCACGACGTTGCGCTTGTGGGCGTACGCGAGTGCGTCCGCGACCTCTCTCATGATTCGCCGGACGTCGCCAGGGTCCATCGCGCCGCGTTCCTGCAGCCGAGTCGCCAGGTTATCCCCGGCGATGAACGCCATAATGAAGTAGACGAGGTTTTCGCGCTCCTCGACGTTGTAGATCGGAACGATGTTAGGATGGCTGAGTTGCGCAGCCGTCTCCGCCTCCCTGAGGAAGCGAACGCGGATATCGGATCGAAACGCCAATTCGGGCGGAAGCAGCTTGATCGCCACGTTCCGCTTCAGACGCTTGTCCATGGCGCAATAGACGATGCCCATTCCGCCACGACCGATTTCGCTGTCTACTTCATAGTTGGGCGCCAGAACGGTGGAGACATGGGCGCCCAGGGTGTCATCAGGTCTTAATGGCATGCTACACGCGTCATACCGACATACAAAATGTGGGAATCATGCCCCCGTGGCGTATTTCGGTCGCTCAAAAGATGCAGTATAGGGCGCACATCATAAAGACGTACTTCGAAAAGTAGTCGTTTCAAATTCTCAGGGAAAAACATGGGACAGCGTCAAACTATACCCGTTCTGCCTCTTCGCGGAACAGTAATCTTTCCGGGACTAACCGCGCCTATCGCCGCCGGAAGACCTGGAACTCTTCGCGCCATCGAGTCGGCCCTCAAGGGCGACCGTCTCGTATTCGCCGTTGCGCAGCGCGATAACACCGACGAGCCCACTCCCGACATACTGTACTCCATGGGTGTGATTGCGCGAATTGGACAGATTCAGCGCGGTCTCGGCGGAGTGCAGCTACTGCTGCAGGGAGAGCAGCGAGCCACCGCACTACAGTATACGACGACCGATGGATATCTCAGCGCCGTCATCATGCCGGCCGAGGAAATGAACCCGGTCGATGAAAACGATCCGGCCTTCACCGCACTCCAGAAAGAAACTCGGGAGCGCGCCGCGGAGCTCGGCGAGCGTCGCGGGCTTCCCGAAGAAGTCGTGCACCAGGTTCTCGATGCCGTCACCGAGCCGGGAAAATTCGCCGATCTCGTTGCAGGCTATATCGAGCTGTCGGTCCCCGAAAAACAGGGACTGCTCGAGACGCTGAGTATCGAAGACCGGCTTCGCCGCGTGCTGGTTCACGTGCAGCGCCAGGTGGGATTGCTCGAAGCACAGGAAGACATCAAGTCGCAGGTTCAGGAGGAGCTCGGCGAGCGCCAGCGCGAGATGTACCTCCGCGAGCAGATGAAGGCGATCCAGAAAGAACTCGGCGACGACGATCAAAGCAAGGAAATGACCGAGCTCAGGGACAAGCTCAACAAGCTGGAATTGCCAAAGGATGCGCGTCTCGAAGTCGAGCGCGAGCTCGGACGGCTCGAGCGTGCCGGACGCGAATCGATGGAGGCGCAGGTCATTCGCACTTACCTCGAGTGGATCGCTGAGCTGCCGTGGAGCACAAGGTCTGACGATCACCTCGACCTGAGCAACGCAGCGGTAGTTCTCGACGATGATCATTACGGCCTCACCGACGTGAAAGATCGCGTGCTTGAATTCCTGGCTGTGCGGCAGCTGCGGGCACAGCAGCTCGCGCAGGAAGTCGAGCGCGAAGGCGCGCTCCCGGCGTCAGTGCTGAAGGCAGACAAAGACGAAGCAACCCCATCGCTCGCTATCGGCGAGGATGATGACAAGCCGATTACCGACCAGAAGGAAGCCAAGGCCAAAGCAATGGCGAAGGGCCCCATTCTTCTTTTCATCGGCCCTCCGGGAGTTGGCAAGACGTCGATCGCGAAGTCGATCGCCCGTGCGCTGGGCCGGGAGTATGTGCGCGTTGCGCTCGGAGGCGCGCGTGACGAAGCCGATATCCGCGGACATCGACGCACCTATGTCGGTGCGATGCCCGGCCGCATCATCCAGGGGATGAAGCAGGCGGGAACAAAGAATCCTGTCTTCCTTCTCGACGAAGTCGATAAGCTGGGGACTTCGTATCAGGGCGACCCGTCGAGCGCACTGCTTGAAGTGCTCGATCCTGCGCAGAACGACACGTTCACGGATCACTACCTCGGAATTCCGTTCGACTTGAGCGAGGTGCTCTTTATCGCGACCGGAAACTTCGTGCAAAATATTCCCGGACCTCTGCTCGACCGGATGGAAGTCGTCGATTTCTCCGGGTATACCGAGAAAGAGAAAGCGGAGATTGCGAAGAAGTATCTGATTCCGCGGCAGCTCGAGGAGTCAGGGCTCAGCGACAAGGGAATTCACTTCACCGACGAAGCAGTGATGAGCGTTGTCTCCAACTACACTCGCGAAAGCGGAGTGCGACAGCTCGAACGCCAACTCGGCGCAGTTGCGCGAAAAGTTGCGCGCAAGATTGCGATGGGTGAGACGGGCCCGATCGTGGACGAGGTGATAACCGAAGATGAAGTTCGGGAGCTTCTCGGGCGGCCGAAGGTGCATCCGGAGCGAGCCCAGGCGGAGAACGAGGTTGGTATCGCGACTGGCATGTATTATACGCCGATGGGCGGGGACATCATGTTCGTCGAAGCCTCGATTCGCAGGTATTACGGCAACCGCCAGAATGAAAATGCGGAGACGGGCCCGGGCGGGCCGGTATCACTGATTCTCACCGGGCAGCTCGGCGATGTCATGAAGGAGTCGGCCCGCGCCGCATTTACGTATGCGACGAACAACGCGGCGAAGCTGGGAATTCCGAACGATCGTCTGGGTGCAATCGAGGCGCATATCCACGTGCCCGCGGGTGCAATTCCAAAAGACGGTCCATCTGCTGGTCTCGCTATCGCGACGGCACTCGTATCAGAGATGTCGGATCGTGCGGTTCGTCGCGATGTCGCAATGACGGGTGAAATCACGCTTCGTGGCCGCGCTCTGCCGATTGGTGGCCTCAAGGAAAAGGTGCTCGGAGCGCATCGTGCCGGCATCAAGCACATCATCATCCCGAAGGCGAACGAAGCCGACATCGAGGATGTGCCGGAGGAAGTTCGGAACGTGTTGAAGTTCTATCCGGTCGAAACGTTGAGCGAGGTGCTCGACATTGCTCTTGTGAAACCGGCGGCAGTGGAAGAGGTAAAGCCGCTCGAAAGCGCGGCCTAACGACAGCCAAAAAGCCATAAATTAGAGGCGCCGGTCACACGAAGCGCGTCGACCCGCCAGCTTCCACACATGACAACTCTCTCCAGCAGATGACCAACTCTCCCCGTCGTGATCCGCGGCGACCTGCCGTGCTGCTGGTGCTCATCGGCGCTCTCTGTCTCGCTGCGTTCAAGCTTCCCGTACTGCGAGACCCCGGCACCGATCTCTACTCTCGCGTTTTCTCGCTTGTCGCCGCGAGATACGTCGATACCATCCCGCCTGACTCTCTTTTCATTCGCACTGCTCGTGGCGTGGTCAAGGAGCTGCACGATCCATATGCGGCGCTCTACTCACCATCGGAGCTCACTGCTTTCAATCTCGAGATGGAAGGCAAGTACGCGGGCATCGGTGTCGAGCTCGAGGAAGAAGGCGCGCTCGTCGCAGCTGCTCGTGTGTGGCCGGGTCCGGCGGCACGCGCAGGAGTTCTCCCCGGCGATGTAATCGTCAACGTTGACGGCCACGACGCGCACGGGTGGGCAATCGACAAAGTCTCCTCGGCGCTGCGCGGCAAGGCAGCTACTTCAGTGCGCGTTTCAATTGCTCGAGCTGGCTCGTCGGCGCCGTTGACGTTCGTGCTCGTCCGTGAGGACGTTCATATTCCGTCGGTTCCATACGTCGAAGTTCTTGACGACAAGATTGCTTATGTGCCGCTTCAGCAATTCACTGAGACGACCGCCGATGAAATGAAAGCGTCGCTTGCGAAGGCAACCAGCAGCGGGGCACGCGGAATCGTCCTTGATCTTCGCGGCGATCCCGGCGGCCGCGTCGAAGCTGCTCTCGATGTGGCGAACGACTTTCTGCCGCGTGGATCCTGCCTCGCTGCGGTGAAGTCGCGGCAGGGCATCGTAGCATCGCGCGCCGCGGACGAACCTCTGCTACCCAATATCCCAATAGTTGCTCTCGTTGACGGCGGTACAGCATCAGCGGCTGAAATTCTTGTTGGCGCTCTGCAGGATCATGATCGTGCGCTGGTTGTCGGGCAGCGCACGTTTGGTAAAGGATTGGTTCAATCGGTTTACACGTTGAGCGACGGTTACGCACTCAAGCTCACGACAGGCCGGTGGTTGACGCCAAGTGGCAGGTCCATTCATCGTGAAAGGGCGTTGGGCCAGGACGGTGTTCTTCGTACCGTTCAGCCCGATAGCGGCGCGGCGGGACTGGCTGCCGGAGGCATCACGCCGGATTTCATCGTTGCCAGGCGGGGGACGGCTGCGAGCGAATCACTTCTGGTTCACAGCATCGGCGCTTCACAACAGGCCTTTTACAGAACCGTAACTGGATACGCTCGTGAGCTCGCACCCGGCGCACCGCGCACAGTCGAAGTGTCGAAGGCATGGAGAGACGAGTTGTTCAACCGCCTCTCGAGCGCCAGGATTCCAGTTGACCGCGCAACGTACGACGCCGGCCACGATGCGATCGACAGGCTCCTCGGCACGGAGGTTACCCGGATAGCATTCGGGGATTCTGCCGTGGCGCGAAGGTATGCCGCATCCGACATCGGGTTGACCAGGGCGCGACAGATCTTCGCGCGAGCTCGTACCACCGGTGACCTCATTAAAGCTCGTCCAATACCGTCAACTGGAGCTGCTCAATCGGAAAGCGCCTGTCACGGGGAGAAGCAGAACGGTTGATGACCAGCGCTGACGGCGCTCCGCGCGCCGTTCACGTTGTCGTGCCACTCGCCAACCCAAGAGCGGTCGGAAGTGCAGATGTCGTAATGGTATGCGGCGGCGGTTTCCTGACGGATTCATTTCCAGGACAGGCGTGGCCTGTGTTCGAGCGGCGGCAGTTATTCGCGCGGCCTGTCGTCGACTATGGATTCAGGCCATCGCGCCGCCTGCGTATGCTCGGGTTCCTGAGTGGATTCCGAACGGGCTTGAGCACACCTGTCGATCGGCGCACATCGCAGTTCGTACAAACTTCTTGAAAGCTAGAAGCCGATCGGTCCCCACTTGAAGATCTTCCACGGATCGGCGCGAAGCTGCTCCGGTTCTGTTCCCTCCACGAAATACTCGGTGTAGCGTCGAGACGCGGGCGTCGAGGCTGTCGCCATCTGACCCGTCAGGCGATCGAGCTCTCCACTGATTACGCCAATTGGCGGTGTCCATTGTCCCTCCGACCTCTCGATCGACGAGCGCCCCGCACTACTGGCATAGTATCGAGCCATCATCTTTCCCCACACCGGCGCCGCAAGCGATCCACCTGCCGCGCCGGCCGTTATCATCTTCGGTTTGTCGAAGCCGAGCCATACGCCAGCGACAATGTCAGGAGTGAGTCCGATGAACCAGACGTCCGAGTTGTCGTTCGTGGTGCCTGTCTTTCCCGCAACCGGAACAGTACTCGGCAGAAATTTCCGAATCGACGATGCGGTTCCACGTTCGACGACGTCTCGCATCATGTCTCGCACAACAAACGTCGCGCGCGGGTCGAGCGCCGGCGGAAGTGCACGGACTTGTCCCGTGTACACCACCTTGCCGGTGCGGTCTTCAATGCGGTGAATGAACCGCGGTTCCACCGGCGTTCCAAGATTGGCGAACGTCGTGTAGGCAGCGATCAAATCCAGCGGCTGAACAACGGATGCCCCAATTGCGCTCGACGGATAGGGAGCGATCGGGCTTTGAATCCCCATCCGCTTCGCAAGCGCGATTACCGACTCCATCCCCACCTGCTGGCCAATCTGCACCGCAACAGCGTTGCGCGACTTCGCCAATGCTTCGCGCATCGTAATCGCACCGAGGAACTCATGATCGGAATTGTCAGGACGGTAATAAGTCCCGTTGGGAAGACGGATGGAGATTGCTGTATCACCTTCGATCGTATTCGGCGGAATGCTATCGGCGATAGCGGCGGCGTAAACGATCGGCTTGAACGATGAGCCTGGCTGTCGCTTGCCATCGATCGCGCGGTCGAACTGGGATTCCTTGTAATCGCGACCGCCAACCAGCGCGCGCACATCGCCCGTCGTGGGGTCGAGCGCGACAACCGCACCCTGCAGATAGTCGGACCCATTTCCGGAGCCAGCGCTCGTCGGATGATTGTATCCGGCACGCGCTTCGACCTCTGCAACACCTTCGGTTAGGGAGCTTGCCGCAGCGACCTGAAGAGCTGGATCGAGCGCTGTGTAAATAGTATAGCCGCCTTGCAGGACGGGAACTCCTGCGCGCTGTGCCTGAATCCTGACGACGTCCACGTAATACGGCGCCGCAGCCATTCCGTATTCTGCAGCCGTCACAAGGGGCGAGCTCTCCGCGGATCGTGCTTGCGACTGGCTGATGTATCCCTGCTGCGCCATCAGCGCGAGCACTGTGTTCCGTCGCTCCCGCACGCGATCGGGAAATTTTACCGGCTCATATATCTCTGGACCCTTTGGCATCGCGGCAAGCGTCGCAGCCTCAACGAGAGTCAGCCTCGATGCCGCCTTCCCGAAATAATGACGCGCGCCTTCCTCGATTCCGTACCAGCCATGGGCGAAGCCAATCTGGTTCAGATAGGCTTCGAGTATCTGTTCCTTGTTGTAGTGACGCTCCATTTCTCGCGCGGCACTCTGCTCGTGAAGCTTTCGTGCGATGCTCTGGTCGCGGCGATCAATCAGGTCGGGATGCATGTTGCCCACGAGCTGCTGCGTAATCGTGCTCGCGCCGCGACGGTCGCCGAGGATGTTGTCCTTGATGGCGCCGGCGATGCCGACGATGTCTACGCCATCGTGCTGGTAGAACCGCTGGTCTTCAACTGCAACGAACGCCTGGCCGACGTATTTGGGAAGCGTGCGAATCGACACGCTTCTCCGGAGTTGCGGCCCCAGCTCGCCGATAAGAGATCCGTCTCGCGCGAGGACCTCCGACGATTGCAGCTGCGGCACGATCTGCCATGCCTCGCCTGTTGATCTCGGAGTCTGCCCAGCCAGCGCAGTAGACGAGGCTACGGCAAAGACGAGCACAAGTCGCGCCGGACGTTGCCCGCGAATGAAGCTCATGGCAAGTTCATGGTAATGCATCAATCCGTGCACCTGGCAATCGTTCAGTTCAAGCCGAAGAAAGGCGACTACAGCGCAAATCTCGCGCGCTTGGGCGGACTTTTCGCCCAACTCGATTCGCTCAACCCGCGTCCGCAGGTTGCGTTCCTGCCCGAGACCGCTGTCAGCGGCTACTTCCTCGAGGGCGGAGTTCGCGATCAGGCAGTAACGACTGGCACACTGGTTCGCGATCTCGATGCTCTCTTTCGCGGGGCCGTTCCATCGCTCGAGCCCATGGATATCGGGCTTGGTTTCTACGAGATCTGGAACAACTCGATTTATAATAGTGCGATTTACTTAACGCTGGGTAGTGAAGAGCCGATTATTCGCCACATCCACCGGAAAGTATTTCTGCCGACTTATGGCCTGTTTGACGAAGAGCGGTTTGTCGACCGTGGTTTCGACATTCGCGCATTCGACACGAGCTGGGGCAGAGCTGCGATGCTCGTGTGCGAAGATGCGTGGCACAGCTTGTCGGGAACAATTGCAGCGCTCGATGGGGCACAGGTGATTTTCATTCCGTGCGCATCCCCCGCTCGTGGATTGTCGCCACGAACTGACGATCACGCCGGCCCGTCGAGCCTCGAGCGCTGGGAGCGGCTCGCGCGTGACATCTCATCGGAGCATGGCGTCTTTACCGCGCTGGTGCAGCTCGTCGGCACCGAAGGTGGCAAGACGTTTCCTGGCGGCTCGGTAGTATCGGGGCCGCGCGGAGACATCAAGCTCCGCGCACCGATGTGGGATGAATCGATCGCGACTGTGATGCTCGACACCTCGGAGCTCACCCGCGCGCGAGTCGAGCTGCCGCTGTTGACCGATCTCCAGACAATGCTCCCGCATCTCGTTCGCACAATCGAAAAGATTCAGGTAAATGAGCCAGCGACACTCGCCTTCGATCCCGCTTCCATTGGTGGCGCATCTCCGACAGGAATCGTATCGGGCCAGTCGTCGCGATCTGAAGTTGGGAAGCAAACAATAGCGGCTTCAGGCGGCGGTCGTGTCTCCGTCGAGCCCTCTCGCATTGCAGTAATGGACGCGCCGGCATCGGTGCTCGGCCCACCGACTCTGGATATCGATCAGGCGCTGACAGCGGACTGGCTCGTTTCATTTTTGAGGGAGGAGCTCAAGCTCAGGGGATTCAAGAAAGGTGTGGTAGGAATCTCAGGCGGAGTCGATTCAGCAGTGACCGCAACGCTAGCGGCACGTGCGCTCGGCGCGTCAAATGTCATTGGAGTACGGCTTCCCTACCGAACATCGAGTCCTGATTCGTTGTCCCACGCACAGTTAGTGATCGACAGACTTGGAATCGAAG
>JANYKY010000468.1 GCA_025357975.1 Gemmatimonadaceae bacterium | reverse complement strand
CTCCCACTCGGCGGATGTACTCGGGGGTGAGACGATATCGCCCGTAATAGTGGCCGTCCCACGCATGGATCCCAGCCAGGCGTTGCCGGTACTCGCCAGCGACGGCGGTACTATTTCGGCCACTGGCTCGCCGCGTCGTGTGACGATGATCGACGTGCCGGTGCGACACACCCGCTCGAGCACAGCGAGACACGTGGCCTTGAAGTCTGAGATGGCTATGGTCTCAACCGTCTTATTAATCATAAAGGGAAAGTAGCATGTGGTAGACCATAGTCAACGACCATGATCGCATATGCTTTGGATCGCCCTGCGCTATGCTGGCGGCGACTATTTCGACTTCACCCACTGTTCGGGGCGTAACGCGGGACACAGTCGTTGCGGACACGCGGAGTATCACTCCATTCGGATCTGGGCTCGGGTATCAAATTGCTCGCGATGGCCGTTTTCTTGGCCGGCTCTCGAACAAAGACGACTACCAGCTCGTCGTTGTGCCGAACTGGCGTTCCGAGCTCGAGGCGCGGCTTGCAAGTGCAACTCGGCGCTGATTGACCGAAACCTGAACGGACCTCGGTACAGTAGCCACTCTGGCGACATGGATCACCTCTCGTCAGCTTACTCCGAGACACAGATCAATTTCCCAGGAGTAATACGTGCGCCCGTCGCCCCTAGGTTCGTTCCTGTTCATCGCTTCCCTGGCATTCCTGGGCCCCGCAGTAAAAGCGCAATCGCTTCTCAATCCGGCTCTCGAAACGCAAATGCACTGGCGTGAGATCGGGCCATATCGCGGCGGCCGAGGGCGTGCCGCTGCGGGGGTGCCGTCCGAGCCGAACGTGTTCTACATCACTTTTGACAACGGCGGCGTTTGGCGTTCGACTGACTACGGGTCCAACTGGTTCCCGCTCTTCGACGCGCAATCGACGGGATCCATCGGCGCAATTGCAATCGCACCATCCAACCCGAACATCATCTACGTAGGCTCAGGTGCTGGAATCATCCGCCCTGATCTCGCGACTGGCGATGGAATGTACAAGTCGACAGATGGCGGGTTGACGTGGACGCACCTGGGACTTCGCGACAGTCAGATGATCGGATACGTTGACGTCGATCCGAAGAATCCCGATCGCGTTTATGTCGCTGCGCTCGGACATCCGTATGGGCCAAATGCCGAGCGTGGGATTTTTCGCTCGACAGATGGTGGGCAGAGGTTCGAGAAGGTTTTGTACAAGGACGAATACACGAGTGCGAATGACGTACGCATCGATCCGTCCAATCCAAACATCGTTTACGCGACGCTCTGGCAACAGCAGCAGAGCTTCATCGAAGGACAGGGATTTGGTGGCGCAACCGGCGGCATTTACAAGTCGACCGATGGCGGAACAACTTGGAAACAGCTCACGAATGGATTGTCCAACGTCATCGAAGCCAACCTCGCGATTTCGCAAAGCAATCCAAATACGATTTATGCGACCGTGGCTGTTGCGACTGCGACCAACACCGTTACGGGCGTCGTAAATCTTTACAAGAGCACGGACGCGGGCGAGCACTGGTCGCAGGTTACCGCTGCTCCTGGTGGCGTGAACGATCAGCGTCCGCTCGGACGAATCGGCGGCGGTGATCTTCCGACGATTGTCGTCGATCCGAAAAACGATAACGTGATTTACACGGCGTCGACCGTGATGTGGCGCTCCGACGACGGCGGAGTAACGTGGACCGCGGTTCGCGGATCACCTGGTGGAGACGACTACCAGCGGATCTGGATCAATCCGAACGATTCGAACATTCTCCTCGTGATCTCTGATCAAGGTGGTGTGGTCTCGTCGAACCGCGGGCAGTCATGGAGCAACTGGTATACGCAGCCGACTGCCGCGATGTATCACGTGTCCACCGACAATGCATTTCCATATCGAGTGTGCAGCGGCCAGCAGGATTCAGGATCGGCGTGTGTAGACAGCTGGTCCCCGGATGGTGAGATAACATTTCACGACTGGCATCCAGTAAACATTCAGGAGTACGGTGTAGCCGCGGCCGATCCCGATGATCCCGACAAGGTATATGCAAGCGCGCGCACCAACGTGTCGCTGTACGATCGCAAGACGTCACAGACCGCTTTCGTCGGTCCCGACATGAGCGCCAAGGGTCCGAACGGCGAGAGTTACAACAGAAATGTGCGCACGATGCCGATTCAGTGGTCGCCGCTGAATTCGAAGATGATGTTCTACGCATCGAACGCCGTCTGGAAAACGATGAATGGTGGCCGGGCGTGGACCCGCATCAGTCCTGACCTCACCCGTCAGACATGGGCAGTTCCCACCAATGCAGGCAAGTACGCAAGCACGGTCAAGCCGGCTCCTGCTGGAGCGATCACAGCGCTTTCGTTGTCGCCAAAGAACATCGGGGTGATGTGGGTTGGCACCGATGATGGCAGCATTCAGACGACGAGCGATGGCGGAGCGAAGTGGAACAACGTGACTCCAGCCGCGATCAAGCCGTGGACTCGCATCTTCAACATCGAAGCTGGTCACTTTGACACAGGCACAGCTTACGCCGCAGCGAACACAATGCGGGTGGATGACAGAAGCGCGCATTTCTGGCGAACG
>JANYKY010000455.1 GCA_025357975.1 Gemmatimonadaceae bacterium | reverse complement strand
ACCACGATCCGCGTGCCGGTCGAGGGAGCAATCACGATGCTCCGGACCGGATTCGTCACGTCACAGATGAACCCTGGACCAGTCACCTTATCGTTATTGCAAGCCGTCAGCGCCACTGCAGCTGCCAGCGCCGCTGCGATCATACCCGCGGATCTGATCATTCGATCTCCACAACCGTTCAGGACACCTACCTGGGGCACCCGGGGGCCTGGAACGGGCCGGGTTGGTCCCGGCCAACATAGGCCGGGGCTGGAAGCGGGTCAACCAAAAGAATTGGGGGTGCAGGCCCGGCGAGAAACAATTGCTTGCGTCACTGCACTGAAAACGACTCCGGAAGGCTGCCAGCACCGCACTAGACCACCGCCGGCGTCTCCCGCATCTCCAGAAGCGAAATCACGAAAATTATGGCGATCAAAACCGCGGAAGTAACGCACCACTGGCAAATCGCATGGATCCGAAAAAGTTCGAGATAAGTCAACCATCCAGAGAACAGCACACCTGTTGCGGCTAACACGACAAGTATCTGTGCCATTCCTTTCGATTCGGCATATCGCTCACCGGTGCTGACCAACGCGAGGACAAACAGCACCACATAGAAAGCGACGCCCCACGCGGCGACCGGCATGCCGAGAAAGGTCGCCCACTTGCTGGTGTTGACCGTCTCACACGATCCGATGCTGCACGAGAGATGGCCGATCATCCCGAGCTTGTAGAGGAGCAGATACGTCGCGACGAAGATCCCGGCGAGTGCGAGCATCGCCACGACCATGCGCCGAGTCATTTCTTTGTAGCCGAATCGACGATGGCCTTTAGCGCGTCGTACGGCAGTGCGCCCTCGTACTTCTTGTCGCCGATAAATATCGTCGGCGTCGAATTCACCTTCCTTCTCTCACCCTCGGCCGCGTTTGCCATGATGCGACCCTGATGCTTGCGCGCATCGAAACACGTTTCCCACGTTTGCACGTTGATGCCAAGGCGCTCCGCGTAACGCTGGAAGAACGGCTTCGGATTATCGGTGGCCTCTGTATTCCATTGATCCTGAGACCCGAAGATCGCGTCGTGCATCTCCCAGAATTTTCCCTGGTCGGCGGCACACGCGGCGGCATTGGATGCGGCCTGACTGTTCTTGTGCTGAGGAAGTGGGAAATCGTAGTACGTAAGATTCGCGAGGCCCGGATCGATGAGCCGCTTTCTCACATCGGGCTCGGTCACCGTCGCGAACTGGCTGCAGCCCGGGCATTCGAAGTCCGCGAATTCGACAATCTTGACCGGCGCGTCCGGCTTACCGATCAAATAACCCTCGGCCTTTCCAATCGGTCCTGCATTTGCAATTGCCTCAGTCCCGACAGCCGCATTCGGTTTGCGCGTCATCGCGTAGCCCAGTATGCTTGCGCCGACGAGTGCAATGGCGCCGAGTATGTAATAGAAGTTGGTTGGCCGGTTTGATGCGGGTCTGACCGTCGTGCGCTTGTTGTTGTTTTTCTTAACAGCCATTTCTGCGAGCCGCGTTAAAGTGAGCGAGGCATCCACCGTTACGGCGAAGTCTCATTGAGCCTCAAAAGCTAGGGGAGAGAGAAGGTTATGCAAGCTGATGTCCTTCGCGTACCGGTTGGTCCAGGCGCGATGCACGTCGAGAGATTCGGTCACGGCGGAACTGCCGTGATTCTCATACATGGGTTCGCGACATCGAGCTTTTTGTGGAGAAATGTCGCGCCGGCAGTAACGGATGCTGGTCATACCGCGTACGCCATCGACTTGTTCGGGCATGGCGAGTCCGACAGGCCGCCGGACGCTGATTTCGGGATTGCGGCGCAAGCCGAGTATCTCGATGCGGCGATGACCGCGCTTCGGGTCGCTCGGGGGATCATTGTCGGGGTCGACATCGGCGGAGATGTTGCGCTTCGCCTGGCAGCGACGCGCGCCGAGCGAGTCGAAAAGCTCGTTTTGATCAACACCCCTGCGTTCGATGAGATCCCGGCGAAGGACATCACGCAGATGCAGCGAAGCACGGCCAAGTTCGCCTTTCGCACAACGCGCGGAATCCTTGGCGCGGCGCCGCTGGTCGAGGGCGTGCTTAAGGGAAGTGTGGCCGATGCGAAGCATATGCCTATGAAGCTGATCGCCCGCTATCTCGCTCCGTTCGTCGGCAAGGATGGCGTCAATCATCTTCTCGAGCTTGCGAGCGCCATCCACAAGGCCGACATGGAGGACGTGGACATCAAGTCGATCCACGTTCCCGCGCTTGTGATCTGGGGGGAGGAAGACACGTGGCTCGACAAGCGCCTCGCTGACCGCCTGGTCAATGAACTACCGGACGGAAGACTTGTCAGGATGCCCGGGGTGGCGAGGCTTGTACCGGAAGAAAATCCCGGGCAATTGAACGAGCTGCTCCTCGAGTTCATGAGACGTCGCGCCGTCGCGTGAAGCCTATGAGACCTGGCACTTTTTGATTAGATTCAGGTATCAACTATACACCCCTTATTTACCTGTATACACCCCTTATTTACCTGGAATTAATGAGCAAAGAGAAGCCTAGATTCACGAGGAGCGCAGCGCCCGCGTCAACGCCGTTCGAAGAGGCGCGCGATGAGATGTTTCAGCATGTGATGAAGTGCGGAGTCATTGGTTCGGCTCCAGAAGATCAGAACGACTGGTTTGACGGAACGATGACCTATCTGGCGGAGCGATATCACGAGCTCAGCCCCAAGCAGATCGCAGAGCTGAGAGTACTCGGCGAGCGTTTTTCTCAGCCCGCAAAGGTCAAGGCAGCAGTTTAGTTCCCGAGGCAATCGCCTGGCAGCGAGGCGCGTCAGCGCTGCCTCGCGACCGCCCGGCGGAGAATAATCCCGAGTCGTCCTCCGCCACCCAGCCCTGCTTCGATGGACGTCGTCAGCCCGTTGCGGATTGGCCCGTCGATTCCGGCAAATATCAGCAGGTAAGCCCTCGCTCGCTCACCTTGTTCAAATCGGGTGGAAAGCCCTGCCCCACCGTACGGGGCCCAGCGGCTTTCCCTGAACGGATCGAGATGAAATCGGGTGAAGCCGTCGATTCGGCCGCTCACGCCGTTCTGCGATGCGCCAATTGCGCCCACTATTCCCGTCCGGACATACGTGCCCGCCACTGTGGTCAGGCCGATCCCAGCCTGGATGGCACTGGTAGAGGCTGCTATCGCGTCGAGCCGGCCTTCAACCGGGATCGCCGTCGTCCGAGGCGCTGCAGTAGTCTGCGCGTCGACGTGCTCTCCTGTCATTGAAAACAAAAAAAGAAACACCGTTAACAGCGATGGTACAGATGGAAAAAACGATGGCACAGATGAAAACGAAAAACGAAAGTACAAGCCTCTCGACACGGAGCCGGGTTGCCCGATTTTCTTACAGGTAGTCATCTGTGCCATCGTTTTTCATCTGTGACATCGTTGTTAAACGGCAGTTGCAGTTGCAGTTGTGATTACGCTGTGGAGGATCTCGAGGCACGCCGCGCCTTTTCGAGCGCGACCGTATAATCGACGATGGAAACGGCGGACAGCGCCCCGATGAGCAGAATGACTGGCTGTATTGCAATGGGCCAAACGAGAACGGTCAGAAGCAAAGCGATCTGAAGACTCGTAACGGTCTTCCCAAGCGCTCGCGCCTGAAACGCCGACGCCGAAAGTCCGGGAATGAATCGTGCCACTACGAAGCCTGCCGCGGTCGCGATATCGCGGAAGAGAAAAATGAAATACTGCGCTTTCGTCAGTCTGCCGTCGATCAGATAGGCGGACACGGCGGCGAGCACGAACACACGGTCCGCGAATGGGTCGATGAGCGCGCCCGCCACCGTCGAGTTGTTGCCTCGACGGGCTAGCCAGCCATCCAGAAAATCAGTTGTCGCGGCAGCGAGAATGAGCACGATTCTCTGCCACGACCCGCCGATCACGACAAACGCAAACGCGAGCAGAAGCCGGGAGAGCGAGATGTTATTTGGAAGGGTGAAGATGCGGCCGCGCTCCATCTGCAAAAGCTAATGGCACCAGTTACGCTTGCCAGCATCTATGGCGAACTCTAGGTTCCGGCCGTGTCTGCAGCCCTGAGTCGTCTTCATTTTCTCGCCGCGCTTTACGTCTCGGCCGCGGCAGTCATGATCATGTGGGACGTTGTCGTCGCCGGCCGCGTTGCGCAGCTCCGCCGCGTGCCACGAGCGTTCGCTGCGATTACCGCTTTCGCCGGACTATTGATCGTCCCGGCACTTCTCATCGCCTACGCGGCCGCATCTATTCTCTACGGCCGCGCGATTCAACCGGTGGCATGGGTTTGGCCGCTCACGACAGTTCTGTTTGCGCTGCAGGCAACCTACGCGCTCAGCAGGCGCCTCGTGACTCCGCTTTTTGGCGTCCCGATCTTCGTCTGCAACCTCATCATCGCGATCGTCGCACTCTCGCGCTTCGGCATCTCGCGGGGATTCGTTCCTCCGGATTTCGGACTGGCGTTGTCAGCCGCGCAGGCCTCTGCACTTGGTTTCTTTTTTGGTACACCAGCACTCTGGGGTCCGGCTTTTCTGCAAGTGCCGCTCATGTCGCCGTCACTCCCGGCCAGGTGGCGCTTCAGCAAAGTCATTCGCGCAGGCATCGCACTCTCCGCGGCGGCTATCGCCGGGCTGATACTCATCGAAATGCCAAACGCATTTCAGACGACGAAAAGCTACGCGCGATATTCGCAGGATCAGCTGCAGGAACACCCCGACGGTGATTTCGACATTGGCTTGAAAGTCCTGCCCGATCTGCGTGGCGCACCACCGCCGCTTGCTCTCGAGCGCGACATGTCACTCGTCGACTCGCTCGGCGTCGACGCTGTCTCGATCGTGATCGATCCCGAGGGAGCGAAGCTCGCGCCGCTGGACTCCATCGCACGGATTGTGGACGATCGCCGCGCCGACAGCGCGCTGATAATTGTGTCACTCGGATATCCGAAGGATGCCGATCGACAGTTTCACAAGTCTTCCGCCGACTACACGAAACAACGGATCGCGGATGTCGATCGGATTGCGCGGAGGCTAAGGCCGGACATCCTTATTCCTGCGGTGGATCCCTACGAAGCAGGCACGCGAGCGATCGGCCTGCAGGATCCAGAATATTGGAAGAGTTACATCACGCAGGCTGCGAACATTGCTCACTTCGTTAATCATCGAATACGAATCGGGGTGTCGGCCTCCAGCTATGGCAGCCGCGACAGCAGCCTGTATTACTGGGCTGCGGAGAAAAACTCCCCGGTCGATGTTGTCGGATTCTCTATGATGCCCGGCTTCGACGGAGCGACATCGCTCGACACACACATGCGCGTAGCACAACGCTGGATGCACTCGTTCGAAGACAAGCCAAAACCGCACTGGATATTTGCGGCTGGCGGATATCCAATCGCGCACGGCGAGAAGAGTCAGGAGCTTGCACTATGGGGCGTCCTCGCATGGGCGACAACTCAACCGCAGATCAAGGGTCTGGTGGTGAATGGTGCCGGCGACTACGACGTGCTGAGTGGCCTGCGATCAGCCAACGGAAGGTATCGTTCTGCCGTCGGCGCACTGCTGCGAGCGGAGAAGGGGTTAGCCGAGAATTCGTCCCAGTAGCTGATCTATCCGCGGCGTAGCCGAAGTCGCGTGTCGACCCCGGCATGAGTCCTCGGGTCATCGACTGCGTCACGATCTAGACGACTTTCCCGACTCCGCGAACGATTCCCTCGACGTGATTATCCAAATGGAAATAATCGCGAGCGAGGTTTTGAATATCCTCGATGGTGACCGCGGATATATCGGCCTCGAATTCATCGAGCTCAGCTAGACCTGACCCAAACATCCAGGCGTCGAGCAAGTCGCCCAGAATCGATGCGCCACTTTCCTGACGAATTGCATTCGCGCCGAGCGTAAATTTTTTCGCCCGGTCGAGCTCTTCGATCGTGACCGGCACATCTCGCAGCTTCCGAAATTCGGCAAGTAAACCGTTTCGCGCGATCGCCTCTTTTTCTGGAGACGTCGCGATGTATGCGAGGAACATTCCGGCGAGCTGATGCTCGCTCGTATATGCATGCACCGTATAGGCAAGCGACTGCCGGTCGCGAAGCTCGTCAAAGAATCGACCGCCGAGGCCACTCGCGATTGTCGCTGTAAGCTGCGCGGCAAATCGAGCTTTCTCGCGCCGCGACGGGCCATTGAAAGCCAACGCAAGCGCGGTTTGGGCCTTCTCTCGCGATTCGACTCGCGTAACGGTGCCTTTCGGCCACGCAGGAGCTGACACCTCGCGGGGCGCACACGGCGCGAGGGCCGCAAACTCACGCGCCAGAACTCCAGCCACATCATCGGTCGCGACATCACCAACTGCCCCTATGACAAGCGGCGCCGCGTGCAGATGCGTCCTGTACCAGTCACGCGCTTGCTCAACCGTGATAGAGCGAAGGCTCTCCTCGGTGCCGAGCGGAGATCGCGCATAAGGATGGTCGCCGTACGCACCGCCCATCACCAGGCGCATCGGGAATCGGAACATGTCATCCCTCAACGCAGACAAATCTGACAAGGCAACCGATCTCTCTACCTCGAGAGCAGCCTCCGGAATCACTGCATTGAATACGACATCCGCGAGAAGCTCGGCAGCAGCTTCGAGATGCTCCACTGCGACCGATATGGACCACCCGAAGCCTTCGGATCCGATGCTCGCACTGATGCTGCCCCCGAGCATCTCTGCGTCCTCGGCAATCTGCGCGGCGGATCGGGTGAGCGTTCCCTTCAGCGTAGACCGCATCACCAGCGTCGTAATTCCAGCGAGTTGTGCCGGTTCGTCACTGACCCCGCCCGTTGCCTGGACGGCGAGGTAGGCTATCGCCGCTCCCGGCTTTGCCTTCACGAGGATCGGCAAACCATTAATCGTCCGATACACCGAAACGCCCGCTTCAGTAACCTCCAGTGACGGCGCTTCAGCCGCAGCTGGAGGCGATGGAATATCTCGCGGCGGCAGCGCGTCGAGCGGGTCAGCGCGTCGCGCATCGAGCTTTCCAACAAACTCCTGTGCGCTCACGGCCACCACCGGTGAGCTTTCGGGACGATACACGACAATTCCGACGCGATTAGGGGTGAGATAGCGGTTCGCAACTTTGTGAACCTGCTCGGTCGTGACTGACATGAAGCGCTCGTAGTACTCGTCGCCGAGTTGCCAGCCGCCGAGTGCTTCCCATTCAACGAGGTGGTTTGCCTGACCTTCCATCGACTCGAGCCGGCGAATCCACCGCGCCTCAAAGATTCGTCTCACCCGTTCCATCTCAGCGGGCTCGATAGGACCCTCGCGCATCACGCACACCTGATCCCATGCGGCACGTGCGGCCTCGTCGACACAGTCCGCATTCATCTCCGCGTGAACGACGAAGACGCCGATTTCGGTTGGAGTGTAGTTGTAGGCACTGACAGACGATGCGAGCTGACGCTCTCTCAGGCCGCGGTACAAACGGGATGCGCGTCCCGAAGCAAGGAGGTGTGAAGCAACATCGAGAGCAGGCGTATCTTCATGCATTGCATGCGCTGTTCTCCAGCCAAGCACAAGCTGAGTCTGGGCAATGTCACCGGAGAGCTCGCGATACCGCATGTCATCGTGATGTGGCTCACGCGGCCCCGGATGCCGCACAGGCGTGGCATCGTCAAGGGATCCGTAGAGCGATTTGACTTTTTCAACAGCATCCGCAACATCCACATCGCCGACGATCGCCAAAATCGTGTTGGACGGCCGATAGAAATTGCGATAGAACGCCAGCATTGCTGTGCGGTCGAGCGCTCGAAGGCCTGCCTCATGCCCGATGCGCCAGCGACGAATGCGGTGCGCGTCGTGGAGCAGCTCGTACAAAGTCTCCATGGCAACGACAGACGGATTGTCGGTCTTTCGTTTGGCTTCCTGAACGATGACTTCGAGCTCTTTCCTGAGCTCGGCCGCATCGACAACAGAATGAGCGTATGCGTCCGCCTGAATATCGAGTCCCGCGGAAAATCCCGATGACGGCAACACGGTAAAATACGTTGTGTTGTCGTAAATCGTGTGAGCATTCAGGTAGCCGCCGCTCGCCTTCGTCTCCTTGGCGATTTCGCCTACACCGCGCCGCTCTGTTCCCTTGAAGAACATGTGCTCGAGGACATGAGCGATTCCGCTGACATCGTCGGTCTCGTCGAAATATCCCGCGTTGACATGCGTGACAATCGCAACTACCGGCGCTGACGTGTCACGGCGCACAAGCACCGTGAGGCCATTGTCCAGTACGAGACGCCTGACTGAATCCGGATCGATGAACGATGTCATCTCAGATGCCGAATGCGCGACTCAAGAGAACGGTCGCCGCCGAAGGACATAAAGACCCGCGAGGAAAAACAGGAGGCTGTACCCGAACAGCCACAGGATGGAATTTGTATCGACGGTACCGTCCGCCATGATTGTGGGCAGTATTGCCGCCAGTTTGTTCAGCGGCGGAAGCACTGCAATCACCATGTGCTTCCATCCCTCACTTTCTTCCCAGATCGAGTGCAGCAACGCAGACCCGAGGAATACACCCGCCAGAATTGGCCAGTCAACTCGGAACAGGCTCGAGATAAAAAATGAAATTCCGCCGAGCGAGAGAAAAACAATTGCGCAGTAAATGAGCGGGCCAACGGGAGACAATGGATAGATGAAGAACGCGAAGATCCCGAGGAGAATCGCCATGACCGCAAGAAATCCGACGAAATAAATGAGAAACTGCTGCGCGTAATACGCCGGAATACTTACCGGCTTCGAGAAGAGAAATCGGTAGTATCCCATTTTTCTGTCCGTGGACACGATACCGTTCAAGGCCACGAATGCGCAGACATAGACGATCTGCTGGAGCGACGCGGAGATGAGCTGTTTTGCGCTGACCTCGGTCACCGCCATGTGCATCATCCTGACCGGCGCGACGATCGCGAAGCCGAGCGCGACTCCGATAATCAGGAGAGCTATGGCGCGGTCGCGACCAAAATCGCGCATTTGCCACAGTGAATAACGCCGAAGATTATCGCGGGTCATGATGTCTCCCCAACTGCTTCGCGAAATTGCTGCTCGAGGACAGACCGCGACGGAACGAAGCTCGCAAGCATGATACCGGCTGCTATCGCTCTCGCGATTGCCGCGTTGAGATCCGCAACATTCGTAATCGGGATCTCGAACTCTCCGCCGCCGAGATCCAGAGCATTAGGGAACACCTGCTTCACATGCTCGGCCCCACTTGCCACCGCGATCTTGTAGGTGCCCGCTGTCTCCGCAGTCTGGTCGTAACCCGTTTGGACGAGCCGCTGCAGGTGGCCTTTGTCAATGATCGCGACCCGGTCTGCCACGCGCTGAAGCTCGTCAAGGTTGTGCGATGCTATAATGATAGTGCGG
>JANYKY010000512.1 GCA_025357975.1 Gemmatimonadaceae bacterium | reverse complement strand
CCTCGCGCGGCGACTCACCGAGATCGGAAAGATGCGTGGCATGGATCCCTACGACGCCGCGTTCGATATTCTCATCGCTGATCATGGAAACACGAGTGCGATCTATTTCTCGTTCAATGAAGAAGCGTTGCGGCTCGCGATGAAGCAGCCGTGGGTATCGGTTGGGCAGGATGCGGGCGCGGTCAGCCCTGACTCGGCCGGAAGTTGGGGTGAGCGCGGACATCCACGCGGCTTCGGAACGTTTCCGCGCATACTTGGGCGCTATGTGAGGCAGGACTCGGTGATATCGCTCGAGTTCGCGATCAGGAAAATGACGTCGCTCGCCGCGCAAAGAGTCGGCATCGAAGATCGCGGCTTGCTGCGGCCGGGCATGTTCGCCGACATAACTGTTTTCGATCCAAATACGGTGATCGACAACTCCACCTACGAGCAGCCGCAGCAATTGGCGACCGGCATCGACTACGTGTTCGTGAACGGCGTCGCGGTGGTCGATGGCGGGAAAACGACCAACGCCTTGCCCGGGCGCGCGTTGAGAGGGTCCGGCTACCACAGATAATCCCGCCCTTTAGCTGGCTCGCTTCGGCTCGTTAGAATAGCTTTGCACACCACCTTGGTCTGGAGCTAGAAAGCCGATGCAGGAGCAGTTGTCTAAAGCGCTCGAGGATCGCTACCGAGTCGAGCGCGAGCTGGGCCGTGGCGGCATGGCGACGGTATACCTGGCTGAGGATTTTCGGCACGGTCGCGACGTCGCCGTCAAAGTCCTGCACCCCGACCTTGCGTCCGCGCTTGGAAATGATCGCTTTCTGCGTGAGATCCGCCTCGCCGCGCGACTGAATCATCCGAATATTCTTCCGCTGTTCGATTCCGGCGAAGCTGGCGGATTTCTTTATTACGTGATGCCGTACATCGATGGGGAGTCGCTACGCGACCGCCTCAATCGTGAAGGGCAGATTCCGATGGACGAGAGTCTTGGAATAGCGCGGGCAATCGCGGGGGCGCTCGACTATGCGCATCGGAACCGGATTGTCCATCGAGACATCAAGCCCGAAAACATCATGCTGCACGAAGGCCAGGCCATGGTGATGGATTTCGGGATCGGCAAAGCGCTCACTGCTGCCGGCGCAGACACTCTCACTCAGGTTGGAATGGTAGTTGGCACGCCTGCCTACGTGAGCCCCGAGCAGGCCGCCGGCGAAATTGACATTGACGGCAGAAGCGACCAGTACAGTCTCGGCTGCATGCTCTACGAGATGCTGGCGGGCGAGCGACCGTTCACCGGCCCATCGGCGCAGGCAGTGCTTCAACGCCGCTTCACCGAGCCGGTTCCGGTGCTAAGCAAAGTGATGAAGGGCGTGCCCAATGAGATCGACACGGCCATCAGCAAGTCGCTTGCGAAAGATCCCTCTGGCCGGTTTACGACATCGAGCGAGTTTGCGAAGGCGCTCGTTCTCACGACGCTTACGACGCCTGTGACCGTTACTGTACCCGAGGGTGTGCAGGCAGTTAAGTCGATCGCCGTCCTTCCGTTCACCAACATGAGCGCGGACGCGGACAACGAGTATTTCACAGACGGAATGGCGGAGGAAATCATCAACGCTCTCTCCAAGATTCAATCACTGGGAGTCGCTTCGCGGACGTCCACGTTTGCCTTCAAGGGAAAGACCGAAGACATCCGCGAAATCGGCAAGAAGCTCGAAGTCTCCGCTGTGCTCGAGGGAAGCGTGCGGCGCATGGGCAACAAAATTCGAGTCAGTGCGCAGCTCATCCATGTCGCCAACGGATATCAATTGTGGGCCGACAAGTACGATCGCGAGATGGAGGACGTGTTCGCGATTCAGGATGAGATTGCGCAGAATATTGTGAAAGCGTTGCGTGTCGTCCTGAGCGACGACGAAAAGAAGGCGATCGAGAAGGTGAAGACCGGAAATGTCGAGGCCTACGACTATTACCTTCGCGGACGCAAGTTCTTTCATCAGAATCGCAGGTCCAGTCTCGAATCTGCTCGGCAGATGTTCACGCGAGCAATCGAAGTCGATCCGAATTATGCGCTCGCATACGCTGGAATTGCCGACTGCTGTTCGATTCTCTATACGTATTACGATGCGAGAGAGTCCAACCTCAAGCAGGCTGATACGGCGAGCAAGAAAGCACTTACGCTCGATCCCGATCTGGCCGAGGCACACTCGGCGCGCGGGCTTTCGTTTTCGCTGAGCAAGCAGTACGAGCACGCACGCCAGGAGTTCGAGCTCGCGATGAAGCTCGATCCGAAGCTGTTCGAGGCGCCGTATTTCTATGGCCGGGCAATGCTGGCGCAGGGAAAGTCGTTCGAGGCAGCACCGTTGTTCGAGCGAGCGGCGACGCTGCGTCCAGAGGACTATCAGGCGCTCAGTTTCCTTGCCGCGGCGTTTGCCGGGCAGGGACGTATACACGAGGCAACCAAAGCCTCGAACAGGGCCGTAAAGGCAATCGAGAAATGGCTCGAGATAAACCCGGAAGACGCACGCGCCCTGAATCTCGGCGCAACGATCTGGTCGAATCTCGGCGAGACCGACAAAGCGCTCGAGTGGGCTCGTCGTTCACTGGAGATCGATCCCGACGATCCACAGCTGCTCTACAACGTCGCTTGCGTCTACGCGATCGAAGGCATGAAAGAAGATGCGATTCTTTGTCTCGGTCGCGCCATGGACAAGGGCTGGGGACACCGTGAGTGGATCGAGCACGATTCTGACCTCAATTCACTTCGCAGCGACCGCAGGTTCCAGGCCCTTCTAGAGCGCCTCTGATCGAATGACTGTCACTTACACGATCACAGATTGTCCGCTCGGCAGCCTTCTCGTCGCCACCAGCGCAAAGGGATTGTGTGCGGTGTCCATTGGGAATTCCGATGCGGAGGTCGAGCGGAAACTTCACGATCAGTTTCCGCGCGAGACCGTTGTTCGTAGTGACAGCTCGCTGAAAGCGCTGATGGCGGACGTCAAGGGACGCGTCGAAGGCAAAGGTCTGGACAGGAAAATTCCGCTCGACTTGAGAGGCACTCCGTTTCAGGTAGATGTATGGAAGGAGATGCTTCGTATTCCCGCGGGGAAGACCAGATCTTATGGCGATGTCGCAAAAAGAATCGGACGGCCGACGGCGTTTCGCGCGGTTGCACAGGCTTGCGGAGCGAATCCGGTTCCTGTAGTGATTCCCTGCCACCGTGTTGTTGCGAGTGGTGGAAAGCTCGGTGGATTCGGGCTGGGACTCGACCGGAAGATCTCGCTGCTCGCCGCCGAGGGAGTTCAGAATCCGAGGTGGACCAACAGCTAGCTGTGAGCCACGGGCCAAATGCCACAGGCCTGGGCCACAAGGCCACAAGGCCACAAGGCCACAAGGCCACAAGGCCACAAGGCACGAGGCACGAGGCCACAGGCCACGAGACAAAAACGATCTCGTTTGCGATTAGCGGAGGTCGGTAGTCGCTAGCCTGTAGCTTTTGGCTTTTGGCTTTTGGCTTGTGGCCCCTGGCTTTGTTGCTAGCTCCTAAGTGCGTCCTTCTTGCTGCGAGTTTCCGTTACCGCGTGCCGGTGCTCGATGGTCGGCTGATACGGCCGTTCGGGTGAGCCCGTGTAAATCTGGCGCGGACGCGCGATCTTCTGCTCCTTGTCGAGAAGCATCTCCTCCCACTGCGCCAGCCACCCGGCCGTTCTCGCAATCGCGAATAGGACAGTAAAGAAGTCAGTCGGAAATGCCATCGAGCGGTATATCAGGCCCGTATAGAAGTCGACGTTCGGATAGAGCTTCCGCGACTTGAAGTAGTCGTCCGACAGGGCAATGCGCTCCAGCTCCAG